>JBMCLC010000137.1:0-5326 GCA_048614715.1 Oceanidesulfovibrio sp. | reverse complement strand
GGGGATGGACCCCATGGAGCCCACGTCCGTTATACGCGCGCCCATGGCGAACAGCACCGAGTAACCGCGACCATCCCATCGAATCCCAGAAGTGGCCTTTCCCAATTCCATCGCCCCGCCACGCTCCTACCGCGCCGGCACGCGCCCCCAACAGGGCGAAGCCGCCTTCCAGGTGGTGGTGGAGGAAACCGACCTGCACATCGTGGCCGCGCGCCCCCTGGCCGAAGAAGCGCTGGCCGCCGTCCACGAGCTACGCAGCCGGCTCAAGGCCTTCATCCTCTGCCGGCCGGAGTTCGGCGCCAGCCTTGTTCCTGTCGAGGTTCCACAAACGAGCCACCCGGTGATCCGCGCCATGGCGGACGCTGCCCGCGCCTGCAGCGTGGGCCCCATGGCCGCGGTGGCCGGCGGCATGGCCGAACACGTGGCCCGCGCACTTGCCCCCCTTTCCTCCGAGGTTCTCGTGGAAAACGGCGGCGACACCTATCTTGTTTCCACCAAGGACCGCACCATTGCCCTGCTGGCCGATCCTGCGCGCGAAGCGTCTCTGGGGGTCCGTATCCCGGCGCACGAGTTTCCTGTCTCCCTGTGCGCCTCCTCGGCCACGTACGGCCATTCCCTGAGCCTTGGCCGCGGGGACCTCGTTGTGGCGCGGTCGCAGAGCGCCGTGTTTGCCGATGCGGCGGCCACCGCCCTGTGCAACGAGCTCAAGGCGGAGGCCGACGTGGAATCGGTTCTGGAGGCGGCCCAAAGGCTGGCCAGGGGGGAGGGGCCGCGCCTGGATGGTGTTTTCATCCAGTGCGGTCAGAAGATGGGAGCCTGGGGCAAGATGGAACTCGCCCTGCTCTGATTCTACTCTGGAGATGCAGGGATCTGCGCGCCGAACCGGCCCGCGATATCCACGGTGTGCTTGAGCTGACGCCCGAGCGGGGTTTCCAGCTGGATCTCCCGCTCCACGTTGGAAATAGCCTTGAACACGGTGGAGTGCCTGCGACTGAACCGGTCGCCGATGTCCTTCAGGGAAAGATCCGTGTGCTTCCTGGCCAGGAAGAAGGCCGCGTTGCGGGCCTGGACAATACGGCGCTGCCGGCTGCGGGAATTGAGATCCGTCTCGGAGAGGTCGTAGCTCTTGCAGATGAAGTCGACGATCGCATCCATGTTGAGCTTTGCTTCCTGGGGCGCGTAGTTTTCCAGGACTTTTTCCGCGAGCTCGGGAGTGATGGACTGGTTGAGAAGCTTCGCCTTGAGAATGAGATTCTGCAAGCAGCTTTCGAGCTGGCGCACATCGGAGACCAACCTGTCCGCAAGGAGCGACGCCACGTTGTCCGAGAGTGGACACTCAAATATTTCTGATTTCTTCAGAATAATTCGCCTTCTGGTCTCATAATCCGGCTTGTTGATGACGGCGAGGAATCCGGAGCAGAATCGCGAGGCCAGCTGGCTGTCCACGTCCTTGAGCTCCCGGGGCAGAAACGAGCTGGAGAACACGACCTTGGAACCGCGGTCCTGCAGCGCACGGATGGTCGAAAGCAGCTCGTCCTGCATTTTCTGCTTGCCCTGGAAGAAATGGATGTCCTCGAGCAGCAGAATGTCCACGCTGTCGCGATAACGGTTCTTGAAGCTTTCCAGTTGCTTGGCCTGCAAGGCGCCGAGCCAGCGCCGCGCGAATTCCTCGCCGCTCAGGTATTCGATGCGCGGATGCTTCTTGTTGCAAACCGTGCTCAAAGCTTGGCCGAGCGCCTGCAAAAGATGCGTCTTGCCAAGACCCGAGGTGGAGCTCAAAAAGAGCTGATCCGCGCCCATGGTTGTGTCGCACAGACCCTTGGCCGCGGCGTAGGCGAGTTCGTTGGAGGGGCCGACCACAAAATCATCGAAAGAGAACTTCCATTTATAGGAAGCGCCCGGCGCTACGGCCGGCATCTCTATGGGCAGCCGCACCTGGCGCGCCCGCACGGGCCGCCCCATGATAGGCGAAGGTTTGGGACAGACAGAGCCGTCTTTCACGACCCTGCTGCGGTCCGCAAGCACGGTTATCGAAGGAACGATCCCGAGAACGGCTTGGGCTGCTTCCGCGATTTCATTCTTGAGCCTGTCGCGAACCCAGACGGCCACGAACTCGTTCGGAGCGATTAAGGTGAGCTCCTTGTCGGAGACCTCGGCCGAGAGCGGTTTGATCCAAACCGCGAAGAGTCCTGGGTTGATCGAATTCTGGAGAATATCGGAGATTTCTTGCCAACGTGTATCCATGGGGGGGGTTCTACAGGTACCAGCGCGGGCAGACAAGGCGGATTATGGCAGTCCGATGACATGAGACGGCACTGGGTTTTCCCAAGCAATAATTTTGAATAACTGTTTAATTAAAATAACAAAACCTCTCAACCTTTGCCGTGCTTCAAAGATTACGGATTCTTTAGACACAAGGATTTTCATAGCCCCACCACCACCTTTCTCACACCTGTGGATTTTTTTTTCCACAATGTCATTTCCAATTTACTCTCTTTTTCTGAAGCTAATTGTATTTTTCGCGATTTCCTGGTCTGTATTGAGTGTCAATATACTGTGAGATAGTGCGTGGGCGCACATAGCCCAGTCGCCCGCAGGTAAGGTAGCTGCGCCGTTGCTACGTTTCACGCCGGCACCCATGGAACACGACTGTCTGGGGTGCCGAAAAGATTCCCGAGTACTCATGAGAGGAAGAAAGCTCAAAAATTACAAGCAAATACAAGACAGCAACACATCTGGCGAGAAAGGAAAGGCAAGACGCGCGCCCCACGCCCGACCGCAATGAGTATTTATCGGGCTGCTGTCAGGGCGTTCGCTGGTGCAGCTGGGCTCTTGGGGAAAACCACACATGGCGCGTTGTGAACAGACACGCCCACGCCGGTTTGCGCTGTCCGGTCTGGTGGGTCCTTAAGAATGGGTCAATCGCGGGTGGGGTAGCGGCCGCAGCTGAACTTCTCCCCCTCGGGGCAATAGCCCAGCCGCTCGCACTTGGCGCCGGCCGTTTCAAAGATGACCGGCAGTGCCTCGCGCGCCAGGGCGAGCATCTTCATGGCCATGGAGCGTATCTCCCACTGGGCGCGCATGCAGCAACGCTGCTCGAAAAAGTTGATGAGCGTGCGGCAGTTCATGGTGACCACGATCTTGGATTCCGCGGCTTGCGGCAGCACGAAGCGCGCGTCCTCGTTGGCCTTTGAGCCCTTGCGGCCGGCTTCTTCCAGAATGGCCTTGAGATCGCGGTAGGCGCTGCCCACCTCATCGATGAAACGCTCGAAGCGCTCCTTGGCCTCGGGAATCCGGCCTATGTGCGGCGGCAGGATGTAGTCGAACTCGCTGCCGTCCACGTAACGCTGGCTCTGCTGGGAGTAGGACGCCAGGCGATGGCGCACCAGTTGGTGGGTCAGGGCGCGGGACACGCCCTCTATGGCGAAGGTGAAGGAGACGTGCTCGATGGGGCTCGCATGGCCGGACTCCAGCACGTTGGCCACGAACTCGAACTGCTTCTCCCTGGCCACCTCGCCGGCCAGCAGCTTGGGCCACATGTCGCCCACGAATCCCTTGTGGTAGCACTGACGAAACGCAGCGTAGATGAGCGAGAGCGCGTCCGGGGTGTGGGCCAGCAGCTCCACCCGGTTTTCGACAGCGGGCATGTGCGTCTCCTAGAATATGTTCAGGTGCTTGTACGCGCGTGCGGTGGCCACCCGGCCACGTGGCGTGCGTTTGATGAATCCGCGCTGGATGAGGAAGGGCTCGTAGATTTCCTCGATGGTCCGCACCTCCTCGGAGCAGGCCACGGCTATGGTCTTCACCCCAACGGGACCGCCGCCGTAGTGGTGGATGAGGACCTCGAGTATCTTGCGGTCCATCTGGTCCAGGCCGTGCTCGTCCACGTCCATGCGGCCCAGGGCCTGGGATGCCGCGTCGACGTCCACGAGGCCGCTGCCGTGCACGCTGGCGAAGTCCCGCACCCGGCGCAGCAGCCTGTTTGCGATGCGGGGCGTGCCGCGCGCCCGACGTCCGATCTCCAGCGCGCCGTCATCCGTTATGTCGATATTGAGGATGGAGGCCGCACGCCGCACGATGCGCGCAAGTTCCTCCGGTGCGTAGAACTCCAGCCGCAGGATCACGCCGAAGCGGTCGCGCAGCGGCGAAGTGAGCAGCCCGAGCCGCGTGGTTGCGCCCACCAGGGTGAACGGCTCGAGGTCGATTTTCACGGTGCGCGCGGCCGGACCCTGCCCGATAACCAGATCGAGCTTGAAGTCCTCCATGGCCGGGTAGAGGATTTCCTCCACGGCCGCCGGCATGCGGTGAATCTCATCCACAAACAAAATGTCCCGCGCCCCGAGGTTGGAGAGGATGGCCGCGAGATCGCCACCGCGCTCCAGCACAGGGCCGGATGTGGGCACGATGTTCACCCCGAGCTCCGAGGCCATGATCTGGGCCAGCGTGGTCTTGCCCAGACCGGGGTTGCCGTAGAACAGCACGTGGTCCATGGCCTGGCGCCGGTCACTGGCCGCCTGGAGATAGACGGAAAGGTTCGAGCGCAGGTCGTCCTGGCCGATGAACTCGTCCAGCCGTTGCGGCCGTACGGTCTCGTCCCCCGGCGCCTTGCCGGGCATGTTCTCGGGGGGCATGCGCTCTGTCATGAAAAGTTCCGCGTCCTCTCAGACCGTTCAGTCGTTTGAAAAAGCTTGCAATACGCTGTTCAAAAAAAACAGCTACCGCTTGGCGGCCAGCCGTTTGAGGGCCGCGCGCAGGGCTTCGGCCACGTCCATGTCGGACTCGTCGGCCAGGGCCGCCTCCACTGCCGGGCGGGCTTCCTCCTCGGCATACCCCAGGTTCATGAGTCCCGCCACCGAATCCCGCAGCACGCTGCCGGCCGGACCGGCCGGCAAATCGTCCACTGTATCCTTGAGTTTGTACTTGAGCTCCAGAAAGATATGCTGGCCGGTCTTCTTGCCGATGCCGGGCACCCGTGTGAGCGCGGCCACGTCCTCCTCCGCCACAATCCGCCGCAGGTCGTCCGGCGAGAACATGGAGAGTATGGCGAGGCCTGTCTTGGGCCCAAGCTTGGAAATGGAGATGAGCAGCGCAAACAGCTTGCGCGATTCCCAATCTTCAAAGCCGTACAGCTCTATGGCGTCCTCGCGCACTATGGTCTGCACATGCACGGTGAGGTGCTCGCCCTTGGCGGGCAGGCGGGATAGCAGCGGCACGGGCGCGAAGAGCTCGTACCCCACCCCGCCCTCGGTCACCAGAACCAGGGAGCTTTCGCTGACATCGAGGAGGCGTCCTTCCAGATAGGCAATCATCGCTAGGGGATCCGGGC
>JBMCLC010000136.1:0-5329 GCA_048614715.1 Oceanidesulfovibrio sp. | reverse complement strand
CCTTGACCTTGAGGATGTCGTGCAGCTCGGGGTAGCCCTCGGTGAGCAGATCGCCGGCCTCCACGAAGTCGCCTTCCTGGGCCGTGATGTGCTTGCCCTTGGGGATGAGGTATTCCTTGGCGTCGCCCGTCTCGGGCGTGACCAGCAGCTTGCGTTTGCCCTTGGTCTCCGGGCCGTAGGAGACCACGCCGTCGATCTCGGAGACCACGGCCATGTCCTTGGGCTTGCGGACCTCGAAGAGCTCGGCGACGCGCGGCAAACCGCCGACGATGTCCTTGGTCTTGGAGGTTTCGCGGGGCTTACGGGCAATGATGTCGCCGGCCTTGACCTGCTGGCCGTCGCGGATCATGAGGATGGCGCCCACGGGCAGCTGGTACACGGCGGGCACCTGGGAATCGGGCCGCATCTTGGGGTTGCCGTTTTCGTCCACCACGGAGATGGAGGGCTTGAAGTTGGTGGTGCGGTACTCGATGATGGTCTGGGTGGCCATCTTCGTGGCTTCGTCCACCTTCTCCTGGTAGGTCTTGCCCTCCACGATGTCGGTGAACTTCACCTCGCCATCCACGTCTGTGACGAAGGGCTCGTTGAAGGGGTCCCATTCGGCGAGCAGGTCGCCCTTCTTGACATTCTGGTCGGCGGAGACGAAGAGCTTGGCGCCCGTTGGCAGGATGTAGCGCTCGCGCTCGCGGCCCTGCTCGTCCACCACGCCCACCTGGCCGGACTTGCCGAGGACCATGTAGAGGCCCTCGGAGTTCTTGACCATCTTCACGCGGGACATGGAGACGGTGCCAGCGTGCTGGGCCGAGATGGAGGAACGCTCGACCTCGCGGGACGCGGTGCCGCCGATGTGGAAGGTGCGCATGGTCAGCTGGGTGCCGGGCTCGCCGATGGACTGCGCGGCGATGATGCCTACGGTCTCTCCCACGTTGACCATGTGCCCGCGCGCCAGATCGCGTCCGTAGCACAGGCTGCACACGCCCTGGCGGCTCTGGCAGGTGAGCGGGGAGCGGACCATGATCGAGGAGATGCCCCTGTCCTCCAGCATGCGCGCGGTTTCTTCGTCGATGATGTGGTTTGCCGGCAGGATCTCCTCCATGGTGTCGGGATCGTACACCGGGAAGAGCGTGGCGCGGCCCAGGATGCGCTCGCCGAGCTGCACCTTGACCTCGCCGCCCTTGATGAGATGCGACATCTCCAGGCCGTCCACGGTGCCGCAGTCGTGCTCGATGACGATGACGTCCTGCACCACGTCCACCAGACGGCGGGTGAGGTAGCCGGAGTTCGCGGTCTTGAGCGCGGTGTCGGCCAGACCCTTCCGCGCGCCGTGCGTGGAGGTGAAGTACTGGAGCACCGAGAGGCCCTCGCGGAAGCTGGAGGTAATGGGCGTCTCGATGATTTCGCCGGAGGGCTTGGCCATCAGGCCGCGCATGCCGGCCAGCTGGCGCATCTGGTCCTGGTTGCCTCGGGAACCGGAGTGGCTCATCATGAAGATGGGGTTGAGGGAGATGTTCTCTTCCTTCACGCCGGTCTCGGGGTGCACCAGGATGTCCTTGGATATCTCGCGCATCATCTCGTTGGACACGTCGTTGGTGACCTTGGTCCAGACGTCCACGACCTTGTTGTACTTCTCGGTCTTGGTGATGATGCCTTCGCGGTACTGGTGCTCGATCTCGTCCACCTCGTTGCGGGCCTTCTCCAGCATGGCCGGCTTGCTGGACGGGATGGAGAGGTCCTTGACGCCGATGGTGACGCCGGCGCGGGTGGCGAACTCGTAGCCCAGGTCCTTGAGCTTGTCGCAGAGAATGACCGTGGCCTTGGTGCCGGCCTGGCGGTACACCTCGCCAACAAGTCCGCCGATGGCTTTCTTGGTGAGCAGCTTGTTCACGGCCGCGAAGGGCACGGTCTCCGGCAAAAGCTCGCCGACGATGATCCGCCCCGGCGTGGTGTCCACCAGCTCCCCTTCAACACGCACCTTGATGCGGGCGTGCAGGTCCAGGGTGCCGGCGTCATAGGCCGCGATGACCTCCCACGGCGCGGTGAACCTCTTGCCCTCGCCCTTGAGGAAGGAGCGCTCCACGGTCATGTAGTAGAGACCGAGAACGATATCCTGCGAAGGAACGATTACCGGCGAACCGTTGGCCGGGGAGAGGATGTTGTTGGAGCTCATGAGCAGCACGCGGCACTCGATCTGCGCTTCCACCGAGAGCGGCACGTGCACCGCCATCTGGTCGCCGTCGAAGTCCGCGTTGTAGGCGGTGCAGACCAGCGGGTGCAGCTGGATGGCCTTGCCCTCCACGAGGATGGGCTCGAACGCCTGGATGCCGAGACGGTGCAGCGTGGGAGCGCGGTTGAGGAGGATGGGGTATTCGCGCACCACCTCTTCCAGAATGTCCCACACCACGAGCTCCTCGCGCTCCACCATCTTCTTGGCCGACTTGATGGTCGAGGCCAGGTCCCGCTTTTCCAGCTCCGAGTAGATGAACGGCTTGAACAGCTCGAGCGCCATCTTCTTGGGCAGGCCGCACTGGTGCAGCTTGAGTTTGGGGCCGACCACGATGACCGAACGGCCGGAGTAGTCCACGCGCTTGCCGAGCAGGTTCTGGCGGAACCGGCCCTGCTTGCCCTTGATCATGTCCGAGAGCGACTTGAGCGGGCGGCCGTTGGTACCGGTGATGGCGCGGCCACGGCGTCCGTTGTCGAAGAGCGCGTCCACGGCTTCCTGGAGCATGCGCTTTTCGTTGCGGATGATGATGTCCGGCGCGCCGAGCTCCATGAGCCGCTTGAGGCGGTTGTTGCGGTTGATCACCCGGCGGTACAGGTCGTTCAGGTCCGAAGTGGCGAAACGGCCGCCGTCCAGGGGCACGAGGGGCCGCAGCTCCGGCGGGATCACGGGGATGACCTCCATGATGATCCACTCGGGCTTGTTGCCGGAATCGATGAACGCCTCGATGATCTTGAGCCGCTTCGTTATCTTCTTCTTCTTGGTCTGGGAGCGGGTGGTCTGGGACTCCTCGCGCAGTTCAGCGCGCAACTGCTCCAGGTTCAGCTCTTCCAGCAGGGTGCGGATCGCCTCCGCGCCCATGCCCACCTTGACGGCGTCCTCGCCGTAGTAGTCGATGACCTGCAGGTACTGGTCCTCGGAAATCACCTGCAGCTTGGTCAAGGTGGTGTTGCCGGGATCGAGCACCACGTAGGAGTCGAAGTACAGTGCCTTCTCCAGGTCGGCCATGGTCATGTCGAGCAGCGTGCCGATCTTGGAGGGCAGCGTTTTGAGGAACCAGATGTGCGCCACCGGAGCGGCCAGCTCGATGTGGCCCATGCGCTCGCGGCGCACCTTGGAGGCGATGACCTCCACGCCGCACTTCTCGCAGACTATGCCGCGGTGCTTCATGCGCTTGTACTTGCCGCAGTTGCACTCGTAGTCCTTCACCGGCCCGAAGATCTTGGCGCAGAACAGGCCGTCGCGCTCGGGCTTGAAGGTGCGGTAGTTGATGGTTTCCGGCTTCTTCACCTCGCCGAACGACCACTCCCGGATGGACTCCGGGGAAGCGATGGAGATCTTGATGGCCTTCAGGGACCGGCTGGTGACGCTGGTCGCCGAGGCGCCGCGGAACGAAAAGAGATCATCCAAGCTCATTATAAAAACCCCACTCGTTTGAGGGTTGACGTCTATTGCTACGGCCAGGCCAGCGCTAATGCGAGCGCTTTGCCTTTTTGCGTTCCTCTTCGATGAGGTCTACGTCGAGGCCGAGGCTCATGAGCTCCTTGACCAGGACGTTGAAGGACTCGGGCAGTCCGGCTTCCAGGAAGTTGTCGCCCTTGACGATCTTCTCGTACATCTTCACGCGTCCGGTTACGTCGTCGGACTTGACCGTCAGGAACTCCTGGAGCAGATGCGCTGCGCCGTAGGCTTCCAGAGCCCAGACCTCCATCTCGCCGAGACGCTGGCCGCCGAACTGGGCCTTGCCGCCCAGAGGCTGCTGTGTGACCAGCGAGTACGGACCCGTGGAACGGGCGTGTATCTTTTCATCCACCAGATGGTGGAGCTTGAGCATGTACATGATGCCAACGGTGACCCTGTTGTGGAACGGGTCGCCGGTGCGGCCGTCGTACAGCACAGACTTGCCGTCGTCCGGAAGGCCGGCCTGGGCCAAGAGGCTCCAGATCTCGTCCTCGTTCGCGCCGTCGAGGACCGGTGTCTTGGTGAGGATGCCGTGGTCGACCTTCCTGCAGACAGCAACGATATCCTCGTCGCTCATGGAATCGATGACCGGCACCATTTCGGCCGAATCGAGTATGCCTTTGATCTCGGAACGCAGGACATCCGGTCCTGCCTGCTCCTCCACCATGGCGGCAAGCTTGCGGCCCAGTTCGCGGGCCGCCCAGCCCAGGTGGGTCTCCATGATCTGGCCGATGTTCATACGCGAGGGCACGCCCAAAGGGTTGAGCACGATGTCCACCGGCGTTCCGTCGGCAAAGAAGGGCATGTCCTCTTCCGGCAGGATGCAGGAGACGACGCCCTTGTTGCCGTGGCGGCCGGCCATCTTGTCGCCCACGGAGAGCTTGCGCTTCACCGCGATGTAGACCTTGACCATCTTGATCACGCCGGGGGGCAGATCGTCGCCCTCGGTCACCCGGGAGCGCTTCTGCTCGTACAGGGACTTCACGACCTTCACCTGCTGGTCGTAGTTGTCGATGTACTCCTGGATCTGCTCGTTCACGTCCTTGGACTTGAACACGCCGGCCAGCTTCTTGATCGGCACCTCGTCCAGCACCTCGCGGGTCACGGAGTGGCCCGCCTCGGCCAGCACCTGGCCCTTCTTCTTGCCCATGAGGTTGGTGGTCAGCTGCTTGTTCTCCACGAGGCTCCAGATCTTCTCGCGCAGTGTCTGGGTGATGGCGTAGACGTTCTTGGCCTCCACGCGGTCCATCTTGGCGAGCTCCATGTCCTCGATGTCGCGGGACCGGTCATCCTTCTCGCCGGAGCGGCGGTTGAAGACCTTGACGTCGATGATCGTGCCCTCGATTCCCGGCGGAACCTTGAGCGATGTGTTCTTCACGTCGCGGGCCTTGTCGCCGAAGATGGCGCGCAGCAGCTTCTCTTCCGGGGTGAGCTGGGTCTCGCCCTTGGGAGTGATCTTGCCCACCAGGATGTCGTCCGCCTTGACGTTGGCGCCGATGCGGATGATGCCGCTCTCGTCCAGGTTGCGGAGCATTTCCTCGCTGACGTTGGGGATGTCGCGGGTGACCTCCTCCGGTCCGAGCTTGGTGTCGCGGGCCACCACCTCGAACTCCTCGATGTGCACCGAGGTGTAGACGTCCTCCTTGA
>JBMCLC010000135.1:0-5338 GCA_048614715.1 Oceanidesulfovibrio sp. | reverse complement strand
CTTTGAGCACTGTTCTCGGTTGGACGGTGACCTTGAGGGAGTTCCGCAGATGGCAGGGATCGTGGTAAGCGACCTTCTTCCCTTCGACGCCTTCCAAGGCCGAGACACCGAGGACGTTCACGAGAAACTCGCTGATGTCCATGACCTTTCCCGCGACCGGAGCGATTCGCGCCTTGAGGCTCTCATTGTCCACCATGGTCGGCCAGATGTCCTTGAGCGTGGCCGAGCAGGTGGCGCATGGAGTCAGAATGTAATCGAAATCCGCGTTCGCGAAAAGGTCCGCATTTGTTGCCACGAGCTTTTCGAAGCTTTCGCGGTCGCCGGAGGAGAGCGCCGGAATGCCGCAGCAGGCCTGTCCGTGGGGCATGTACACGCCCACTCCGTGGTGCTTCAGCACCTCGAGCACGGCGAGTCCGACCTTGGGATAGACCTTGTCCACCATACAACCGGGATAGAAGGCCACACGGAGCCCGGAGGAACCAGCGGGTTCGTCCAGGGGTTTGGCGGCCTTGTGGAACGGCTTGTTGGCAAGGCTCGGGAAGTGCCGATCCGCTATGAGCGGCGCCTGGAAGCGCGCGCAGGAGGTTCCCAGCACGTCGTTCACGGGCTTGGAGAACATGCCCTGGAACTTCGAACCCAGGGACGTGAGCTTGTTGAAGAGTTCGGGCCGGGTGAGCAACTGCCGGAAGATGACGCGCTTGGCCGGCGACAACCCGAAGTACCCGGTCAGAATGGCGCGCGCCTTGAGGAAGATGTCCATGACTTGCACGCCGCTGGGACAGTTTGCCTGGCAGGTGCCGCAGAGCAGACAGCGGTCCAGTTGATCCTTGACGCCCTTGGGGTCCTTGAGGATCTCGCCGGCGAGTCCGTCGAGCAGGGCCAGCTTGCCGCGCGCCACGTCGCCTTCGCGGCCGGTCTCGGCGAAAACCGGACAGACCGCCTGGCACATGCCGCAGCGCATGCAGCCCACGAGCTGGTCGTCCAGCTCCTTGAGCATGGTGACCAATTTCTGAATGTCGGCCATGAATTCCTCCTAATCGAGCAGGGCGCTGATGATCTTGCCCGGATTGAGGATGCCCTTGGGGTCCAGGGACTTCTTCATGCGCCGGGAGTAGTCGATGGTTGCGGCGCTGGTCTCCTGCTCCAAGTATTTGGATTTCGCAAGACCGATGCCGTGTTCGCCGGAAAGGGTGCCTCCCATGGAGAGCGCTTCGTCGAATATCGCGTCAATCGCTTTCTCCACGCGGTGCCACTCCTCTGTGTTGCGCTTGTCGGTGAGTATGGTGGGATGGAGATTGCCGTCGCCGGCATGGCCGAAGGTACCGATCGTGAGGTCGAATTCCTTTGAGATGCGAGCAAGCGCTTCCATCATGGCAGGAATTTTGGAACGCGGCACGGTGGCGTCCTCGAGCACGCAGGTGGGCTTGAGGTTGGCCAGAGCGGGCAAGGCGTCGCGCCGGGCCTGCCAGACCTTGGCGCGGTGCTCGGCGTCCTTGGCCACCTCCACGCTTGTGGCGTTGTGCTCCTTGCAGATTTTCTCCACCTTCTCGGCTTCCTCGGCGACCTGGGCCGGATGGCCGTCCACCTCGATGAGCAGCAGGGCGGCGGCGTCCGTGGGCAGTCCAGCCTTGCGGAAGTTGTCCACGGTGCGGATGGTGAAGTTGTCCATGAATTCCAGGGTGGCCGGCAGAATCTTGGCCGCGATGATCGCGGACACGGTCCGGGAGGCGTCCAGAACGTCGTCGAACACGGCCATCATGGACTGTGCCGCCTGGGGCGGCGGAATGAGCTTGAAGGTGATCTCGTTGAACACGCCGAGCGTGCCCTCGGAGGCGATCATCAAGCCGGGAAGGTTGAAGCCGGTAACGCATTTCACCGTGCGGGAGCCTGACTTCACGAGGTCTCCGTTCACGTCGTAGAAGGAGATACCCATGAGGTAGTCCTTGGTCACGCCGTACTTGAGGCCGCGAAGGCCGCCGGCGTTTTCCGCCACGTTGCCGCCCAGGGTGGAAACGGTCTGGGAGCCTGGATCGGGCGGATAGAACAGCCCCTTGGAGGCGACCTCGGTTGCGAACTTGGCGGTGATCACGCCGGGCTGGACCACTGCGTAGAGGTCGTCAGTGTTGAGCTCGAGAATTTTGTTCAAAGCTCCGGTGAGCACGACCACGCCGCCTTTGGAGGGGATGGTGCCGCCGGAGAGGTTGGTGCCTGCGCCGCGCACGGTAAGCGGCAGGCCGTGCTTGTTGCACAGGGCGGTTATGGCGCCCAGCTGCTCCGTTTCCGTGGGCCGCACGACAACGGCCGGGGCCACGGAATCGAGCACTGCGGCGTCGTAGGAGTAGGCGTGGGTTTCCGACTCGGAGGACATCACGTTGTCGGCGCCGACGATGGCTTCGAACTCTTTGATCAGGGCTTTGTCAGCCATGGAAAGACTCCTTGATACGCGCGGCTGATGTGTGCGCATTGTCGATCTATGTAAAGAATCGGGGGCTCGCTTGATGACGAGCCCCCGCAGTATCGTCACGTCGGGTTAGTAGATTCCGGACACGAACACGAAGGCCAGCAAGGAGGCCACGATGCCCACCACGATGCCGTACAGCAGGAAGGGCCAGAAGGTCCGCTTGAGGATCGCGCCTTCCTGACCGGAGAGTCCCACGACGGCGAGTACGGCCACGATGTTGTGGATGCAGACCATGTTGCCCATGCCGCCGCCGACTGCCTGGGCAGCCACGATGATCTGGCGGGACAGCTCAAGCTGCTGGGCCATGCCGTACTGGAACTCGGCAAAGAGCAGGTTGGACACGGTGTTGGAGCCGGTGATGAACGCGCCCAATCCGCCCACGAAGGAGGCGAACATGGGCCACAGCGGACCAACGATGCCGGCGACCGCCTGGGCCATGGACAGAGGCATGGAGGGGTAGGCGTTGGGGTTCAGGACCGCGTCGGTAATGCCGGAGCCGCGGAAGATGTAAACGATGGCCACCGCGAAGAAGAGCGCGATGGTGGGGTTCTTCATCTTGACTATGGATTCCTTCCACGCCTTGGCCACGTTGTCGCCGCTCATGCCGTGGATGAGCACGGTGAGCAGGGCCACGAGGGTGAAGGGAATGGTGCCCGGCAGGTACAGGATGGCGATGGCGTTGTTCACGCTCTCGAAGCCGAGGATGTTGTTGAAGGGAATCGTGATGCCGGCGAGCCAGGCCTTGAGGCCGAGTTCGGGAATACGGGTGACGACCAGGATGAGGCCGATGAGGATGTACGGCAGCCACGCCTTGAACTGGCTCATCTTGGCTTGGTACGTGCAATCCTCTTCCACCTTCACGGTGCCGGTCCAGGTCTCGTCCCAGTTGCTCTGCGGGCCGAAGTCCCAGACTTCCTTGGGAATGGCGATGCCCTTCTTGGCGCCCCACACCACCACGCCCAGACCAACCAGACCGCCGATCAGCGAGGGGAATTCGGGGCCGAGCAGCCAGGCGAAGAGCAGATAGGGGATGGTGAAGGCAACAGCCGCGAACACACAGAACTTCCAAGCGCCGAAGCCTTCTTTCCAGGAGCGGTTCGGGCCGAAGAAACGGGTGATGAAGCCCAGCATGAAGATGGGCAGGATGAAAATCATCGGAAGGTGCATGAGGGTGGCGAATTCACCGACATTGTTAGAAAACTGCATGAAGGTCATGGGGCTGTCGTCGGTGAACATGGCGGACAGGGGCTTGAGACCCACGAGAACCGGCGTGCCCACAGCGCCGAAGGTGACCGGGAAGGAGTTGAACACCAGACAGATGATCGCCGCGGCAAGAGGCGGAAAACCCAAAGTGAGCAGCAACGGAGCGGCCAGAGCAGCCGGCGTACCAAAGCCCGCGGCGCCCTCGATGAAGGCTGCGAACAGGTAGCCGATGATGATCGCCTGCACCCGCTTGTCCGGAGAAATGCCGTGGAAACCGCACTGGATGGTCTCCATTCCGCCGGAATACTTCAGGGTGTGCAGGATGATGATCGCGCCGAAGACGATGATCAGCACGCTGATGGCTGTGATAACGCCCTGCAACGACAAAGCGGCGACATATCCTGCGGGCAGGTTCCAGGCGAGAATTCCGCCGAGAACGGCGGTGAGCCAGGCCACTGGCATGGCTTTCGTGGCCGGCCAGCGCATGCCGACCATGAGCACGAGAGCCACGACGATGGGGATAAAGGCGATTAACGCCAGCGCCGGAATGGACATGGGGGTTCGCTCCTTTGGGTCTGATGTGGTTGAGTGAATAAATATATCAGACAGATGTACAAGCGGCCACTCTCCACGAGTTCACAGTCGGTTGGTTCGACTATATCATACGTGGCGTCCAGCAATAATGGGGGATATTTCGTCCAATTACCGCAGCACGGAGACACCACGCCCGGAATGGCGGAGGTCGCGGCTTGTTTTCAATTGCCTGACACGTTACCAAGAATCGTGCCGAAGCAGGATGGACGGCGCTTTATGAAGGTTTCCTTAAGAAACCGTTGCCGAAAATACCCCGCGATGTCCGATTTTCCGAAAAATCAGACATCCCCAGCCGCGCAAAACGGCACGATACCCTCACGAATAAAGTGTGCCGCTATGGAAAGTATGGAGTTTGCAGGCGTTATAGCGTGTCCGAAAAAAAGGACACTCAAATGTTGATGTCGTACTTCTTGAGCAGGGTGTAAAGGTGCGAGCGCGAAAGGCCCGATAGTTGCAGCATCAGCGGCACCTCGCCGTCAGCTTCATCCGCCAGGCGCTTCAGGTAGGCTGCCTCGGCTTCGGCCTTAAAATCCTTGAAGCTGGGCAGCGGACCATCCTGATCGGGCTTTGCCGTGGTCGAGGCTGCCCGCTCGTCCGGCCCGACTCCATCCATACTCAGGGGCGCCATTTCGGTCGCCTCCTGTTCGGAACGCGCGGTCATGATTTGCGCCTTGGTCACGGTAATGCGCAGCGACGACGGTAGGTGCATGGCGTACAGCGTTTTGTCCCTGTCAGACGCCACAAAGGCCTGCTCCAGCGTGTTGGCCAGCTCACGCACGTTGCCCGGCCAGTCGTAGGCGTGGAGGATCTCGAAGAAATCTGCGCCGATGCCCTTGAGCGGCGTGCCGTAGCGCTCGCACAGACGGTTGACGAAGTGCATGGCCAGCGGCTTGATGTCTTCCTTGCGTTCGCGCAGTGGGGGGATGCGCAGAGGGATGGTCTTGAGCCGGTAGAGGAGGTCGCTGCGGAACTCGCCAACCTCCACCATGGCTTCGAGGTTGCGGTTCGTGGCCGAGATGAGGCGAAAGTCGCTGGTCACCTCGCGGGTTGCGCCCACTGGCCGGAAGCGGCGCTCCTGCA
>JBMCLC010000134.1:0-5369 GCA_048614715.1 Oceanidesulfovibrio sp. | reverse complement strand
CTACCTGGGTCGCGAGGTGGCCCGGGAAAAGTAAGGGGGCTCACACATGTACTGGCAACACGACATCGAATGCATGGACCGCGACGAGCTGACGCAACTCCAGCTCGAACGGCTCCAGGCCACCTTGTACCGCGTCTCCATGAACGTGCCCCTTTACCGCGCGCGCTTCGAGGAGCACGACATCGACCCCGACTCCTTCCTCGCCGTGGAGGATATCCGGCGCATCCCCTTCACCACCAAGGCCGACATCCGCGAGAACTATCCCTACGGCCTCTTCGCCGTGCCCATGCGCGAGGTGGTTCGGCTCCACTCCTCCTCCGGCACCTCGGGCCGGCCCGTGGTGGTGGGCTACACCAAAAACGACGTGAAACGCTGGGCCGACCTCGTGGCGCGCATCCTGTGCATGGGCGGGCTGGACCAGGACGACGTACTGCAGATCGCCTTCAGCTACGGCCTGTTCACCGGCGGGTTCGGCCACCACTACGGCGCCGAGCGCCTTGGCGCGTCCGTCATACCCAGCTCCAGCGGCAACACGAAAAAGCAGCTTGCCATCATGAAGGACTACCGCACCACAGCGCTTGTCTGCACGCCGAGCTACGCTCTGCATCTGGCCGACGTCATGGAGGAGGAAGGCGTCTACCCCAACGCCATGACCCTGCGCTGGGGGCTGTTCGGCGCGGAACCTTGGTCCGAGAACATGCGCAGAGAGATCGAATCCCGACTCAAGATCACGGCCACCGACAACTACGGCCTCTCCGAGATCATGGGCCCGGGCGTTGCCGGCGAGTGCCTGGAGCAAAGCGGACTGCATGTGAACGAGGACGCCTTCCTCTTCGAAATAATCGACCCCGATACCGGCGAGCCCGTTCCGGACGGCGAGGTGGGCGAGCTCGTCATCACCACCCTGACCAAGGAAGCCTTTCCCATGGTCCGATTCCGCACCGGCGACCTTACCCGGCGCATCGCGGAGCCCTGCCCCTGCGGCCGCACCCACCACCGCATCAGTCGCATCCAGGGCCGGGTGGACGACATGATCACCATCAAGGGCGTCAACGTCTTCCCCTCTCAGGTGGAACACATCCTGGCCGAGATGGAAGGCGCCGCTCCCCGCTTCCAGATCGTGGTGGAGCGCGACTCGGGCCACCTGGACCGGGCCACCATCCATCTCGAGGTCTCGGAATCCATCCTTTTCGATCAGATGCGCAAGAGCCAGGAGTTCCTTGCCTCGCTCAAGAAAAAGCTCGCCTCGGAGCTCGGCGTGGGCTTCGAAATCTCCCTCGTGGGCAAACGCACCCTGCCCCGCGGCGAAGACAAGATGAAACGCGTCATCGACAAACGGACGTTTTAAGAACTGCTTCTGAAGCATTGGGTTCAGGAAGCATAGCTCCCTGGCGGGGAGCACGAGGGGCAGAGCCTCTCGGACCAGGAGGGCCCGATGATCGAGATAAAAATTCCTGGACTACGGACCCTGCGCGTGCAGACCCTGGTTCTAGACTTCAACGGCACGTTGGCTTGTGACGGCGCGTTGCTGCCCGGCGTGGCCGTACGGCTCTGTGAATTGTCCAAGAATCTGGACATTGTGGTGGTCACGGCCGATACCTACGGCACTGCCGGCGCGGCTCTGGAGGGGCTGCCGGTTACAATCGGCAACTTGGCCGAACGCGTTTCGCCTTCGGTAGACGAAGACGAAGCCAAGGCGCGGCTCGTGCGCTCACTCAAACCCGACGTCGTGTTCATCGGCAACGGCCGCAATGACGCCCCGGCCATGCGCGCCGCAGCTTTGGGCATCGTGCTCGTCCAGGCAGAATGCGCCGCCACCGCGGCTCTCGTGGCCGCGGACATCGTGTCCCCATCCATTGAAAGCGGTCTCGATCTGCTGCTCAAGCCCAAACGCCTCGTCGCCACCTTGCGCGTCTAGCCGTTGTGTGCGTCTCGCTCTTACCGGCCTGCCCTGGTTGACAGGTCGCGCGGCCGGTATGACTCTGTAGGGTACAACCACTCTACAATCTGTTCCGAGACTGAACATTGGAGGACCGCATGACCTTTGACACCATCCTCGTCGCCGTCATCGTCCTGCTCGCCGCGCTCTACGCCGGCCGCACGCTGTATCGCCAGGCAAAGCGCGAGAAGGGATGCGGCTCCTGCGGGGACTGCTGCCCCATGTCCGGCGAACGCGACGGCGCGCCACTGGACAAAGGCTCCAACGTTCCCAGGGAATGCGCGGGTTGCCCGTCCATGTCCGCCGGATCATCCATCGACGAAACGCCCCGCCGGTAATCCCCGTTTCTTGCTGCGCAAGCAGCGCCGCCGCCGAAACAGGTCCGAATACCCCGAGACTCTGGCGCCCCCTGTTCTAACAGCGTGGTGCGGGTGAGCCGCCCGGGCTGCAGCGGCCGGTTTGCATCCATCGCACACAATGGCGACGCTGTCCGTCCGGCCGCTCATGAGCGTCTATTTCGCGTTCCTCCACGACCAATGGATTGCGCTGTCGGCGGGTGCCTCGCGTTATCCGAATCGAATCGGGCAATAAAAAAGAGCGGCCCGGCAAAGGACCGCTCTTTCGATGCATTGGTCGGAACGCGCGCTACGCTACTGCGTGGCGTTGGTCTCGGAAGCGTTCTCCGCGGCCGGTTCTTCGGCGGCGGGCGCTTCGGGAGCAGCCTCGGGAGCGGCTTCGGGAGCGGCCTCGGGAGCGGCTTCGGGAGCGGCTTCCCCGCCCATGGCCGGAGCGGCTTGCTCGGCTGTCGGCTCGGCCTTCAAGTTGAACTCCGCGGGATCGATCGTGGGCAGCTCCACCTCCGCGGCGTTCAGCGCGGCCAGGACCTCGTCGGTGACGTCCACCTCGGGGCCGTAGGAGAGCGCGTTCTCCTGGCCGAAGACCACGCCGATGTCATGGGCCTGGCGGTACTCGGCGAGCACGGCCACGTACTTTTCCTGAACCGCGTCGTACAGGGCTCGCTGTTGCTCGTTCATGATTTCCTGATAACGCTGCACGGCGCCGCGGAAGTCGGCCACATCCTCTTCGGTGCCGTTGTCCTGGGCTGAGGCCTGCATGCCGGCCAGCTCTTCACGCAGGGACTTGTTCAGCTCGTTGAGCGCCTTGACGCCTTCAAGGCCGGCGTTTGACTCGTTGAATATGCGGGCCTCGTCTACCACGGCCACGGGCATGCCGGCGTCTGCTTGTGTTGGGGTGGATTCGTTATTCGCGGCCTGCTCCTGGGAGCAACCGGCGGCCAAAACGAGGAGAAGCAGAAATACGCTGGCGGACAGCAGGATTGGACGAGTACTAATACGGTTCATGGCAATCAGCTCCTTGGATTCTATGCTGGTCGTAACTGTGGCGCCGGCGTCTCCCTGGAGTGTATGGGGGGAGCCGGAACATGTCGCAAGCCAACTTCACTACCTGTGCGCCAGTGTCATGGCAAGGGGTTTGAAACGAAATGACGCATGATTGCACAAAATTCACCCGAGAATTACCGAAAATGCATCGCATTCGTCTTCTACTGGGCGGTTTGTCACCGCAAGGAGGATACGGTAGCGTTGCGGGTCCCATTCATCTTTGCTCCCGACAGGAGACGCCATGAAGTCATACCGCAAGGAACTCTGGTTCAACGTGCCGGCGCGCATGGACTTCGTACACATCACACCGGACGTGGAGGAGTGCCTCCGCGAATCCGGCGTGCAGGAGGGCATTGTGCTAGTGAACGCCATGCACATTACAGCCTCGGTGTTCATCAACGACCATGAATCCGGACTGCACCACGACTATAAGGTGTGGCTGGAGAAGCTCGCTCCGCACGAGCCAGTCTCCGGTTACAAACACAACGTGGGCGAGGACAACGCCGACGCGCACATGAAGCGCCAGATCATGGGCCGCGAGGTCGTGGTGGCCATTACCGAGGGCCGGCTCGACCTAGGCACCTGGGAGCGCATTTTCTACGGCGAGTTCGACGGCCGCCGCAGGAAGCGCGTGCTCGTGAAGATCATCGGAGAGTAGTCCAATTTTCTGGACATCGGTGGAGGATAGCCCATGGGCAGCGATAATGGCTTTACGCTGTCCCCTTGAGCGCGGCGCCAACCGGCACCGAGCCCTCTACCTGGCGCAGCCGGGCGCGCGGTGTTCTGCTATTTCCATATTCGCATCCCGGGCGGCCTTGCGCAGGTCGCTCGTCACCATCTCGCGCACCAGCTCGGCAAAGCTCGTGCGGGGCCGCCAGCCGAGCTGCTCGCGTATCCTGGCGCTGTCGCCGCGCAGGCCATCCACCTCCGAGGGCCGGAAGTATTCCGGGTCCACCGATACGAGCACCCTGCCGGGCCGCAGCCGTTCCGGGTCTATCGGCGCCATGGCGCCGCCCGCATCAATTACCCTGGGCGCGAAAGAGTCCACCACCCCGCGTTCGTCCAGTCCGTGGCCTTCCCAGCGCAGGGTCAGGCCCAACTCCGCCGCGGCGTGTTCCACGAATTCCCGCACGGAGCGGGATTCGCCGGTGGCCACGCAGTAGTCGGCCGGAACATCGGCCTGGAGCATGCGCCACATGGCCTCCACGTAATCGCGAGCGTGGCCCCAGTCCCGCCTGGCGTTCAGGTTGCCCAGGCAGAGCCGCTCCTGCAGGCCCATGGCTATCCGAGCGAGGCCGCGGGTGATCTTGCGCGTCACAAAGGTCTCGCCCCGCCGCGGCGACTCGTGGTTGAAGAGTATGCCGTTGACCGCGAACATGGAGTACGCCTCGCGGTAGTTCACGGTAACCCAATAGGCGTAGAGTTTGGCGCAGGCGTAGGGGCTGCGCGGATGGAACGCCGTGTTCTCGCTCTGTAGCGCCTCCCGCGCAAGGCCGAACATCTCGGACGACGAGGCCTGGTAATAGCGGCAGTGCTTTACCATGCCCAGGATGCGGATGGCCTCCAGGAGTCGGAGCGCGCCCAGGGCGTCCGTATTGGCCGTGTGTTCCGGCATTTCGAAGGAGACCTTCACATGGGTCTGGGCCCCGAGGTTGTAGACCTCGTCCGGCCGGACCCGCTGAAGGACGCAGGCGATTGTGGCGGCGTCAGTGAGATCGCCGTGATGCAGGATAAACCGCCGGTCCGCAGCGTGCGTCTCTTCGAGAAGATGGCTGATACGGCCGACATTGGACTGCGAGGACCGCCGCCTGAGGCCATGGACCGTGTAGCCCTTGGCGAGCAGGAACTCGGCGAGGTAGGCACCGTCCTGGCCGGTCACGCCCGTGATCAGTGCTGTTCTTGCGTGGTGCTGCATGGGCGAAGTTCCGGGGTGGGAGGGTTGCGCCCGCGCCGGCCGATTCGGGTCGAGTGTTGCGCGATGCCGCGTATCACTTGCGCCGGCGTATGAGCGCGGAGAACCTGCCCCCCAC
>JBMCLC010000133.1:0-5376 GCA_048614715.1 Oceanidesulfovibrio sp. | reverse complement strand
TCGGTCTCGGCCTGGCGTCTGCGTTCATCGAGGTCCAGGATATGGAGGCCATGGGCGAGATTGTACGCGAGCCGCTCCAGGATATCGATTTCCGTGGCGTCGAAGGCGTTGGGCTCCCTGGAGTAGAACGTCAGGGCTCCGATGGTGTGGGAGTCCGTGATGAGCGGCAGGGACAGGCATGAGCGGAATCCTTCCTCCATGGCCCTTTCAAGCCACGGGTGGAAAGGCTCGTCGTTGGGTATGGAGCGCACCAGGGCATACTCGCCCGAGTGCAACGCGGAACTGACAGGGTCCGGGTTCTCCAGCTGCTCCTTTGGGGCATTCAGGTATTCGAGGAACCCCTCGTGCCCTCCGGCCCAGGCGATGGCGCGCAACGTTTCCTTCCCGCGTTCGGTGCACGCCACCCAGACGAAGTCATACCCCCCGGTCACCACGCCCACACGACAGACCCGCCGGCACATGGTTTCGGCGTCCTTTTCGAAAAGAACCACCTCGTTGGCCTGGACCAGCGTTTCCAGGGCGCGGTTCAGGTTCCTGAGCTCGTGCTGCGCGGTCTCCCGTTCGGTCACATCCACGCCCACGGCCCAGGTGTGCCACCCGGGAATGGGAAAGGTCTGGGCGATGGAGGACCAGGCGATGGAGCGTTGCGTCCCTGCCTTGGAAACAAAGGGGACGTGGATGTCGCGGTAGTTCATGGGAACGAGGAACGAGCCGAGGGCGTCCTCGCGCAGGTTGTCATCCGGGCAGACCAGGGAGAGCGAGTCCGCCTGTTCCGTCATTTCGGCCGCCGAATAGCCGGTGACCCGTTCGCACTCCCGGTTCCAGGCGACGATGGAGCCGGTCTCGTCAAAGGCCACGAGCATAACCGGCATGCGCTCCACGATGGTCCGCTGCCGGGCCTCGCTTTCGCGCAGCGCCTGTTCGACGCGTTTTCGCTCCTCGATCTCGTAGTGCAGCTCCTGGTTGATGCCCCTGAGCTCCATGTTGGTGGAGGCGAGTTCCTCGTTGGCGCGGTCCAGCCCCATGTTCGCCTTCTCGAGCTCGCGCGTGCGTTCCTCCACGCGGTGCTCCAGAAAGTCCCGGGCCTCGCGCAACTGGCTTTCGGTGGCGCGGCGCAGGTCGAGCTCCTGCTGGAGCGCGTCGTGCGAGGCCTGCACGCGTTTTTCCAGATCGTTGAGGGCGTCCACCACGGCGTCGAGTTCGTCCGGACGGTTGGACCGGGAATGTCTGCGGGGCAGGGTGAAGGGCTTGAGACCCGTGGCCACATCCAATTCCCGCGCCTGGGTGGCCATTGCGGTGAGCGGTCGGGTGACATGGTAGTGGAAGAGCATGTACAGCACGGCGGCGATGAGCAGGATTTCCATACTCTGGCGGAAAAAGAAGGTGGCGAGTTTGCTGCGGAAGGCGGCGTGCAGGCTGTCCACCCCGCAGATCACCTCCAGGGTGCCGAGGTCCCGGACGGTGCCCCGGTAAATCACGGACAGGGGAAAAAGCTCCACCATAACGTCCCTGGACAGCACCGCGCCATGGGTGGCGACAACCTCGGGGCCGTCCCGGATGACGGCGCGTTCCACGAACTGGAGATTCTCGATGCCGGCCAGGTTGGCGTCGATGAGGTGCTCGTCGAGCACCCACAAGGCTTCGGACAGGGTGGGGACATGGCCCTGGCGGATATCGGTAAAGACCTTGTCAACCGCGTCGAAACGTTGGCGGTAGGCCGTGTAGGTCTGGACGCTCCCGAAAAAGAAGATGATCAGCGCGCACACCGTGAGCGCCTGGAGTATGAGTTTTCGAAAGAGACGGCTGGATGCAATGGACATGGTCAAAACTCGATATACTTCTTCATGACCTGTTCTCTGATGTATTTCACGGCGCCGTCTTCTTTCATCTCTTTGAATGTTTCAGCCAGGGGATAGACCAGGTTCCTTCTCGACTCATGCAGGTACAAGTACATGGGCATGGCGGCGAGGGGCGGTTCCAGGATCTTCACGTCCGTCATTCCGAGCTTCCTGAGCATGGTCATGCCCTCGAGACGGGCGCTGAGCGCGATGTCGCACCGGCCCAGGTCCAGGAATCGGAAAAGGTCTTTCGTGGTGCGCAGCGCCGTGACTGATTGCGCCTTGCCGATGATGTTCGTAAAGACCTGCCACCCCTCGACGTAGGCGATGTTGTACGGTTCAAGGGCGCTCCAGTCGGTGGTGGGGATGTCCACCGTACGGGAGAAGGCCACGAACTCGCGGCGGTCCAGAGCCGGTTCGGGAACAGGGATGAGCGTCGTGTAGGTATGGTCCAGCCCTGCGACGCGGCCGATGTCTCCGTCGGCCATGCCTTTGGCGGCGTCCGTAAGGCTGCGCTGGGCGGGCAGGTTGTTGATCTGCACCATGTACCCCAACCGGGCGAACGCCTCTATGAGCAGCAAGTCGAAGTAGCCGTCGCGCTCCGGCGTGGAGTAGGGGGTGGGGTAGCTGGAGTTGATGATGATCCGCTGCAATGCGCCGACATTGGCCTGCCCCGCGGGCCAGAACACGGCCAGGGCGCATAAAAACAACGCGCCGACGGCTTTTTGAACAAACCGCCAGTGCAGCTCAGGCCCACGAACGGGGCGGGTAATTCGCATATTTCCTGTCATCCGCCCTCTGTCGACTTGTTGGCGAAAACACCTCACAATACATATATCGTGTGAAAACAATGGAGTCCACTAGTCGTCCGACAAACGGAAGAACAATTTAAGCAAGCGGACCATGCTTGTGATTGCGTACCTGGAACAGACAGGCTGGCCTGCTCGTCCACGGATGTTTATCCTCTGCGAACAGACCGCGGATTGTGGCGGCATCGGCATTGCAGCCAAAACCATGGAGCATAATTCGGCATGACACGCACGGTATCCGCTAACGCAGGGCCCTCGAGTCCTACGACCTCCACAGGGCCGCTGCTCGGCGCGCACATGAGCGTGGCCGGCGGGCTGCACAAAGCTTTCGAGCGCATACGCGAGGTGGACGGCACGGCCCTGCAGATATTCACCCGCAATCAACGCACCTGGCGCGATGCGCCCATGGACGACGCCGAGGTGGCGTTGTTCCGCGCCGCCTGGTCGGCATGGGGGGAGTTTCCCGTGGCGTCGCACGCCGCCTACCTCATCAACCTGGCCAGCACGAAACCAGAAGTGGTGGAGAAGTCCACGGCCTCTCTGGGCCGCGAAATCCATCGCTGCGCCCGCCTGGGCGTGCCGTATGTGGTGCTGCATCCCGGCGCGCCACAGGAGGCCGGCGCAGAGGCCGGCATGGCCGCCGTGGCGCGGGGGCTGGATGCGGCGTTCGCGTTCGCCGCCCGCGATCTGGAGACGGGTGGAGAAGCCGCGCACGCCGATCCCATGGTGTTGCTCGAGATCACGGCCGGTCAGGGTTCCGCCCTGGGGGCCACCTTTGCCGAACTCGCGGCGATCATCTCCTCGGCGGACAATCGCGCGCGCCTGGGAATCTGCCTGGACACTTGCCACGCCTTTGCCACGGGTTACGACGTGGCGACGCCGTCCGGTCTGGAGCGGATGGTGGAGGACATGGACGCGGCGGGGTTGAGCGAGAGGCTGGGCTTCATCCATCTGAACGATTCGAAGTCTCCGCTGGGATCACGCAAGGACCGGCATGCGCACATCGGCGAGGGAGAGATAGGGCTGGAAGGTTTCGCCGGGGTGATCAACCATTCGCTGCTGCGCGCCGTGCCTATGGTCATAGAAACGCCCAAAGGCGAGAACCTGGAGTTCGACCACAAGAACCTTGGTATTCTCAGGGAGCTTGCAGGCATTTTCCGGGGCGGCAAGTCCCGTCAGACCGGCGACGCGGTTTGACCCTGGGGCAGCGGCGGGAGGGCGAATTAAGAGATCTGACCTCTACAAAATTGTAGATTAGCCTTCAATTCTGTTGACGCAATCGGCAAAAAAATATCGCCCAGGCGCCGTTCGACAACGCTCCCACAGGCCGCCGGCTGGAGTCTGAGAAAAAACAATCATTAAAATTGATGTGTTGTCATTTTATTTTGTGTGGGATTCGGATTTGGCCTAGTTTCTGCTACTATCCAGGTGGGACACGCATGGTTTAGGCACACTCCTCCACAGCAGCACGCGGCGCCCCGGATTGGCCGGGACGCCGCGTTGCTGTTTTCGGCCTATGCTATTGTGGAGTGTGAACCATGCGGCGGATGCGCGTGCCGTTACTTCTGTTGCGAACGCTCGATGCGCGCCCAGCTGTCGCGCAGGGTGACCGTGCGGTTGAACACGGGCCGCCCCGGCGCGGAGTTCCTGGTGTCCACGCAGAAGTAGCCGAGGCGCTCGAACTGCAGGCGCATGCCGGGTTCGGCTTCGGCCAGCGAGGGCTCCACATATCCGGTGACCAATTCCAGCGAATCCGTATTGATGGTGGACTTGAAGTCGCCATGCTTCTTGTCCATGGGGTTTTCCACGGTGAAGAGCCGGTCGTAGAGCCGGGTTTCGGCTTCGAGCGCGTGTCCGGCGCTGACCCAGTGGAGCGTGCCCTTGACCTTGCGACCGTCCTTGGACCAGCCGCCCTTGGTCTCGGGGTCGTAGCGCAGGATGATCTCCGTCACGTTGCCCTCGGCGTCCTTTATCACGTCCGTGCAGGTCACGTAGTAGGCGTAGCGCAGCCGGACCTCGCGGCCAGGCGCGAGCCGGAAGAATTTTTTGGGCGGGTCCTCGCGGAAGTCGTCCCGCTCCAGGTAGAGGGTGCGGGAGAATGGCACCTGGCGCGTGCCCTTCTCGGGCTCGTCCGGGTAGTAAGGCATCTCGAACCATTCGACCTCGCCTTCGGGGTAGTTCTCGATTGTGGCCTTGATGGGGTTGAGAACGCCCATGATGCGCGGGGCAGTGCGGTTGAGCTCTTCTCGCACGCAGTGCTCCAGCAGCGCGATGTCCACGAGGTTGTCCGCCTTGGCCACGCCGATGCGCTCGCAGAAGTCCCGAATAGCCGCCGGCGGAATGCCCCTGCGCCGCAGGCCGACCATGGTGGGCATGCGTGGATCGTCCCAGCCGTCCACATGGCTTTCGCGCACCAGCTGGATGAGCCGGCGCTTGGAGAGCACGGTGTAGGACAGGTTGAGCCGCGCGAACTCGATCTGCTGCGGGTGGTAGACCTCCAGCTCGTTCAGGACCCAGTCGTAGAGCTCGCGGTTGTTCTCGAACTCCAGGGTGCACAGGGAGTGGGTGACGCGCTCGAAGGAGTCGCTGAGGCAGTGGGTGAAGTCGTACATGGGGTAGATGCACCACTCGTCGCCGGTGCGGTGGTGGCGCATGCGGCGGATGCGGTACAGGGTGGGGTCGCGCATGAGCACGTTGGGCGAGGCCATGTCGATTTTGGCCCGCAGGAC
>JBMCLC010000132.1:0-5393 GCA_048614715.1 Oceanidesulfovibrio sp. | reverse complement strand
GCTGCTGCTGCGTGTTCAGCATATAGTACACAGCGCCTACGCCGAGCACGGCGACAAATGCGACGATGAGCGCGAGCCAGCCGATGTCCCGGCGCGCCTTGTCCCTGCCTGCGGCCAGATCCGCGCTGGCGGGCTGCTCGACGCCGGCGCTGTTGGGCTCCTTGCGCAGCTGTACAACCTTCTCGTTCGTGGATTCCATATTTCTTCCTGATGGATAATGGTTGATAACGTGTTGGAATACACAGCAATGCCACTCCACGGCACATGACATTGGACCCAACATACTCAAATCTCGTAAGATTTTCAAGTTGTTCTTTAGAAATGCAGGACAAGCGATGGAGCAAGAACCTAATATCATATTGATCTTTCACCATTTTCCAATTATATATCGGCCAAGGCAAGAATACACGAGGAATCTCTAATGCGAGACGACAGCATGCAAAGACGCCCATGTTGCATCAAGCTAGAACATAACACCGTGCATCACTTGTTCATTTCCTGTCCGCCTACCGTTCGCTGGGCTGACGAAATATGAGCTGCACCCTTTATGAAGCGACCGCAGCCCTTCCCCCCTGGGCGCACGCTTTCCGGAGGTCTCCTGAGTGGGGCGCATCACCATCCTTATCGACGCGGCCAACGAAACTGACGCGTTGAAGAAAGCGGCGGAGCGGTTCAAGTTGCCGGCCGAATCGATTTGCGCCGAGCCCGCCGACAATGGGCACTACCGCGCTTTTATCAATCTACCCGGTCCGCTGACTGTGCGAATGAACGCGGATATGATCGAAGCACGCGTGGACGCCACGCCTCC
The DNA here is from genome assembly GCA_048614715.1 of Oceanidesulfovibrio sp. GTDB lineage: Bacteria > Desulfobacterota > Desulfovibrionia > Desulfovibrionales > Desulfovibrionaceae > Oceanidesulfovibrio. The sequence goes on along the minus strand of JBMCLC010000132.1, from coordinate 4,585 downwards.
GGAGCCGGGCTCGCGCCCGCCATCGCGCGCCGAGATCATAAACCTTCTGGTCGCCGCCGGGATCAAAATCCCGCCCAAACAGCACGCCCTGGAGCAGCTCGTGCAATCCCTGTCCGAGGGTGCGCGGGTGGAGAATCTGCTCATCGCAGAAGGCTCTCTGCCGCAACGGGCCAGGGACGGCACCATCGAGCCGCAAGGCGACTGGAGCTATCCCGTGGTGCCCGGCGAGGACATCGGCGTGCTCATTCCGTCGCAGGACGCGCAGCAGGGAGTGTTGCTCACCGGCGCGCGCACATCCACCCAGGGGCCGGTATCCGGGAAGCCCGTGGAGTTTTCGGAAAAACCCCACTGCCGCATCGACAAAAACTCATACACCGTGCGCAGCGAAACGTACGGTATGGTGCAACTGAACAAGAACGTCCTGTCCGTGATCCCGGCCTTCAACGTGCGCGACAACGGCCTGATCCTGGAGGCGGACGTCTACGCCCGGGACAACGAGGGCCGGCCGTTCACGCCGGAGCGCTACCGCGACATCTTCACCATGCTCGATTTCATCGAGGGGTTCTCCGAGCGCAACGTGGAGCAAGCCATCGACAAGGCCAGGCAAACTGGCGAGCCACAGCGTATGACCGTGGTCTGCAAGGGCCGCAAACCAGTGCACGGCATCGACGGCTGGTTCGAGATGATGTACCAGGACGAGCGCAGCGCCGTGGGCTCCGCGAACAAGGACGGCTCCATCGACTACAAGGAGCGCGGCGTGGTGCGCTCCGTCAAGTTCAACGAAATCCTCGGCGTGCTCCATCCACCCGTGCCCGGTACGCCGGGCAAGGACATCTTCGGCAGGATCATACCGGCATCCGACGGCAGGCCCTTCGACCTCGTCTGCGAAGAGCACGTCGACGTTCTGGAAGACGGCAAGACATTCTACTCCACTGCCGAGGGCATGGTCTTCCTCAAGGGCCACCGCCTCACCGTGACAGACGTGTTCAAGACCGAGGGCGACGTGGACCTCTCCACCGGCAACCTCTCGCTGGAGAAAGGCTCGCTCTACGTTTCCGGCTCCATCCTCGCCGGGTTCAGCGTTTCCTCGCCGGCCAACATCTATGTGGAGGAGGTCATCGAAAGCGCCATGGTCTCGGCCTCCGGCTCCGTAGAGGTGAACGGCGGCATTATCATGGAACGCGGGGGCGAGGTGCGCGCCGAGCAGGACGTCTCGGCCCTGTTCATGAAAAACGCCACGGTAAGAGCCCGCGGCAACGTGTACGTGAAGAATGAAATATCCACATCCGAGGTCTTTGCCGGCAACAAAGTCTTTGCCATCTCCGGACGAGGCAAGGTGCTCGGCTCCACCATTCGTTGCGGCGAGGGCATGGAGGTGCAGGAGCTGGGCAACGAGGCCGGGGTGGAAACCTCGGTCTACCTGGGCCGGGAACTGGAGATAGACCCCGGCCTGATCGCCCGCAAGAAAGAGCTTTCCGCCCTGCTCGAGAAGATTTACGACAACCTGGGTACAGACGCGCCCCAGACCATTCTCGAACGCGTCAAGCCGGAGCTGCGCGACGCCCTGAAGAAGATTCTCCAAACCAGGATGCAGGCCGAAAAGGAGCTGGAGGAGATATCCACGGCCATCCGCGTTGAGCGGGCTCGCCTGCGCACCCAGACCCGGGCGCAGATCAAGGTCCACAAGGTCCTCCACCAGGGGGTGGATATCCATGGCTACGGTTCGCGCCTGACGGTGCAGGAACCCTCCGCCCGCTGCCGCGTCTACTACGACCAATCCGAGAGCAGGCTGGTCATCGGCTCGCTCTGATTCAGCACGGACCATACGGCCCAGATTTGACCTGCAGCGTTGAATGCAGTATGAGCGCCTGTTTGCTTTTGACAGCGAAACGTGCCCTTTCATCACGCAACAACTCCCTCACAAGAGAGTCTCCATCATGTTCAACGATAAGAAGGTCGTCGTGGTGATGCCGGCCTACAACGCCGAGCTGACCATCGAAAAGACCCACGCCGAGTGCATGGCGCAAGGCGTTGTCGACCAGGTCATCGTGGTTGACGATTGCAGCAAGGACGCCACCGTTTCCGTGGCCAAGAACCTCAAGGACACCCTGGTCCACAAGCACGAAACGAACAAGGGCTATGGCGGCAACCAGAAGACCTGCTACCGTCTGGCCCTGGAGCACGGCGCCGATATCGTGATCATGGTCCATCCGGACTACCAGTACACGCCAAAGCTCATCCCGGCCATGACCACACTCATCGGCAACGAGCTGTACGACTGTGTGCTGGCCTCCCGCATCCTGGGCGGCTACGCCCTGCGCGGCGGCATGCCGCTCTACAAGTACGTGGCCAACCGCTTTCTGACCTTTGCGGAAAACCTGCTCATCGGCGCCAAGCTTTCCGAGTACCACACCGGCTACCGCGCCTTCTCGCGCCATCTGCTGGAAACGCTGGACCTCTCCACCGCGTCGAACGATTTCGTGTTTGACAACCAGATGCTGGCCCAGATCCTGTTCGCCGGTTTCGAGGTGGCCGAGGTGAGCTGCCCCACCCGCTACGAGCCCGATTCGTCGTCCATCAACTTCAAGCGCAGCTGCATCTACGGCTTGGGTTGTCTGCGCACGGGCTGGGATTATCGCCTCACCAAGCTCGGCTTCAAGGAGCACCCCCTCTTCCCGCCGGATCTGAAGAAAAGGAAGGATCCGAGCTGCAAGATCTGACATAGCCGATGAAGTCGCTCCTGCGCGCGTTTTGGCTGCTCCTCAAGTGGGGGATCATTGCCGTCCTCCTGGTCGAGGTGGTCTCTTTCGCCGTGATTACGGTTTCCAACCTCATGATCTACGGCGTGCTGCGCGAAGGCAGCAAGGTCCGGTACGATCCGTACGCTTTGTTCCTGAACATGGAGGGGCCAAAACCCACGGCGCCACAGCCCGAGTCGCCCCGGTACACGGTGTGGTGCTTCGGCGGCTCCACCATGCGCGGCCAGACCGACGATCCGGCCGCAACCATACCGAGCCTGCTCGCCCGCCGCCTGAATGGTCGGGCAGGACACGCCGTGGCCCTGAGCAACTGGGGCGAGGACTCCTTCAATTCGCTTCTGGAGGCGAACTACCTCCAGAAGCTGCTCATCGAGCGGGGCGACGGCGCCGACCTCATCCTGTTCTACGACGGCGCCAACGACAGCGTCTACTTCTCGCAGTACCGCGACCCCTACGGCCACCACGGCTACAGGCGCCTCAAGGGGCTTATCGAAAGCTACCACGGCACCTTCCTCGGCATATTCAAGTCGCTCAATGCTGCGGCGCGCGCCTCGTTCACGCGCGAGCTCGTGGACAAGTTCCGGCAGGTCGTCTCGACCATCGAGCCCGACGACCCGGCCCTGCACATATTCGCCGCCCTGGTGGAGCAGCGCTACGACCAGCTCGCGCTCCAGGCCCGCCAGCGTGGGGACGCCTTTCTCGTGGTCTGGCAGCCCGTGCTGTGGGCCGAGAACGCGCCCGTGGCGGACGCAGTGCGAAAGATGGAGCAGGACTACCTCGTGAACGACGAACGCTTTGCAGCACTGAACGGCAACTTCCGTCTCGTGTACGAGACCCTGCGCGGCCGCCTGGCCGACAAGCCGTATTTCGTGGACCTGCGGAACGCCCTCGCCGACCGCACCATGGAGGCGTATCAACCGGACGGCGTGCACCTCACCGACGCCGGCCGGGACATGGTCGCCTCGCGGCTCGCCCCGCTCGTCCAGCAGCTCATGCAGCGCAATGCCGGGGCGACGACTCCCCCCGCAACGCCAGGTCAGGACGCAGGGCAAGACGCCGCGCCCGCGCCGTGGGAACCAGCGCCAGCTCAGTAGCGTTCCCGGCCCGCCGCGAATCCGAACGCGGAATCGCCAGCCGAACTCTCTGCTCTTCCGTTTCCGGAATCAATCGCGCCGGGTGGCGCACAGGGGCAACTCGGTCCCGCTGGCAAGGGTCAGCACGCCTTCTATGCGCCTGCCCTCGATGATCGTGCCTTTGAAGGAGTGGCCGCTGCCGTGGATGCCGGTGATCGTGTTGCCGAAGATCAGGCCGGCTATGTGGTAGGTGGTTTTTCCGCCGCCCGGGCCTATGCTGTAGACCACGCCGGAGATGCGTTTCGCCAGGCCCTCGTGCACGGCCTCGGTCCCCTGCTCCAGGTGCGCCTCCAGTCTGGCGGAGAAGAACTGCCCTTCCCACACGCCGGTCACGTTCCAGGGCGTGGGCTCGGGCTGGGCGTTCTGCGCGGCCAGGGCCGAGGCCGCCATGGCGGCCACCATGGCGCAGGCGATGAGCTGCAGAACAAGGCCTCGGGATATGCGGCGTGCGTGCGTCATGACGCCTCCTTATGACGCCCCGGGAATCCGGCGCATGTCGATGATTCTCTGGTGCGGACCGATGCGCTCTCCGGGAAAACGCGTTCCATCGAGGAGGGCGAATCGCCCTCCGGATTCTTCCACCACATCCGCTATGTACTCGTCAAACGGCGCGAAGAAGGGAACGCCTCCGCGGTAGGTGTCTGTCCGCCGTGGCCTTGCCGGAGCTGTTTCCGGCGCGCCGAACAACCGGGC
>JBMCLC010000131.1:0-5447 GCA_048614715.1 Oceanidesulfovibrio sp. | reverse complement strand
ATGCGGATGCCGGAGCCGAGACATGAACGCACGGTGTCCGATGGGGTTGTTGACGCACGGCTCCGCCAGGAGTACAAAAACAAGAGGTCCAAACATGACGATACGTTAGACACATGCCTTCAACACGTTCCCCTGTCCGCCTGCTCGTAGTGGCCATGGACGACGACGCCGCGGCCGAGTACGCCCGTCTGGTCCGCAGCCTGGGCGCCGATTGCTTCGTGGCGTACACGCCGGAAGACATCGCCGCCATACTCCGCGGCGCACCTCTGCACGGCGTGGTCCTGGACACCCCCACCGCAGTGCGCATCAAAGGGCCGGACAAGCAATGGGTCTTCAGGCACCTGGAGCTTTTTCCGATCATCCGCCTGCGCTACAACCATAAGAACGAAACGATCACGGCTCTGGGATCCGACCAGGACGCCACGGCATCGCTCAAGGAGTTTGTGGAGCGCACATGCAAGGCGTTCACCCCACGCACCATCCGCAGAATCGAGCGGAAGACCTTACGCTACAACATCATCCTGACGCGCGATGGCGAAACGCACGGAGAACCGGCCGTGCTGGACAACTTCACGCCGCTGGGGTGCTTCGTCATTACCACCACGCCGCTTTCTCCCGGCGAGCGGGTCGTTGTGGTCTTCCCGGGCGCCGGCCCCCGGGGCGACCACCTCCATGTGGGAGCCCGCGTCATCCACCATGCGCCGTGGGGCCGGGAACGGACCCTTCCCGGCGTGGGCCTGTCCTTCGAGACGGACAACGACCAGCGCGAGGCGCTGGAACGCCTCTTCCGCATCTAGTCCCTTGCGTTCGCCCGTCTTTCTGAGCTATCTTAGAAAAAGCTGGAAATTTTTACGAAATATCGTCTTGTGCCGTGAAATCGAAATCATAGAGCTGGTTGGAGAAAGAGATGTCCATGCCCAAAGCTGCCCGTATAGGGCTGTTCGTGCTCGGTGGCCTCATCGTTCTGGCAATCGTGGGCACACTCATAGCTGTCATCACTGTCGATCCAGCCAAACTCGCATCGACCATCAGCAAGCGAGTGCTTCGGGATATGGGACGCGAGCTGCACATCGAGGGCGATGTCTCCGTCTCGTTCTTTCCATGGCTCGGCGTGACCATGGCGGACGCCCGCCTGACCAATCCGGAGGGATTCGGAGGCGGCGACTTCTTCACCGTGAAGCACATGCAATTCCGCGCCAAGTTGTTGCCGTTGCTGCAGAACAAGTTCCTCGTGGACACGGTTGTGCTGGACGGCCTCGTGCTGAACCTGGTGTACGACGAGCAGGGACTGGGCAACTGGCAGTTCATGCAGCGTGTTCCCGCCAGGGAAGACCCGCAGGCCGGAGCGCCGCCGGCTGAGACCACAGACAGCGCGGCGCCGCCCGCCTTCCTGGAGATAGCCGCCGTCGAGGTTTCCGACGCCACCATTTCCTATGTGAACCTCGCCACCAACAGCTCGGTGACGACCGACAACGTCAAGCTGAGCCTTTCCGAGATACGCCAGCAGGACTCCACCCTGGGCACGAACCTCTCCCTGAGCGGCTCTGTCCACTCCGACGCGCCTGGCATGGACGGCGGCTACGACTTGCAGTCCGCCATCGTGTTCGATCAGGGCAAGCAGAAGGTGCTGCTGCGGGGATTCGAGTTCGCGTTCCAGGGCCAGGGCGACGCCTTTCCCGGCTCCAGTACGGACGTTTCCCTGAAGGCCGACATCAGCATAGACTCCGCCACCCAGGCCGCTGTGATAGACAACGCTTCGTTCACGGCATACGGCGCAACGGTCAACGGCAACCTGCGGATCATGGCCCCGGGCCAGAACGGCGGATTGGCCGGCAATTTCGCCCTCAAGGAATGCAATCCGCGCACCGTGCTCGCAGCGCTGGGCGCCAGCCTGCCCGAGATGCAGGACCCCAACGCCTTCACCAGGCTTTCCGCCCGGCTGCGCATGGAGAGCTCCTTCTCCGACGTGAACATCCCGAACCTGGACATCCAACTCGACGACACCCAGATAACCGGATCGCTCAAAGCCGAAACCCCCGGCCAATCCCCTGTCGAGCCCACCTCTCTTGCCGGCCGGCTGCAGATCGACAGGCTGGACATCGACCGGTACATGCCCAAACCTTCGGGCGAGGCCCAGCCGGCCTCGGGCGAGCCCGGCGACTCCAAAGCGCCAGCCGACCCGGAATCCATGCCAGCCGTGGACCTGGTGGTCTCCATGGGCACGCTCAAAGTGGGCGGGGCCACCATGCCCAACGTGACCATGACCGTGAAAGGTGGCCAGGGCCAGTACCGCGTGAACCCCATCCGGGCGGACCTGTACGGCGGCAGCCTGGATGCGGACGCCTCCTTCGACCTCACCGGCCAGGTTCCCGGCACCCGGCTCACCTCCTCGCTCGACGGAATCAACCTCGGCGCGCTGCTCACGGATGTGACAGGCGACGCCCCTGTGCGCGGCACGCTCCGCACTGCTTTTTCCATTTCCGCCGCGGGCGCGGACGCACAGCAGCTCATGCGCACACTGGGCGGCAGCGGCAATTTCCAGGTCGCCAATGGCGACTTTCCCGTGGCCTCCGACCTGCCGCAGCTGGTCGAGATTGACCAGACAGGCGCTCTCAACCAGGTGAAGAACGCCGTGAGCCAGACCAGCTTCTCCGAGCTCAAGGGCTCGTTCCGCATCAAGAACGGTGTGGTCACCAACAACGACCTCTTCCTGGCCATGCAAATGGTCGAGGTGGAGGGCCGCGGAGCCGTGAACCTTCCTGCCCAGGAGATCGACTACCTCGCGACCATGGATCTTTTGTCCGCCTCGGTCCTGCCCATACGCATCCGCGGACCGCTCAGGGACCCGTCCATCTTCGTCGATCCGGTAGAACTCGTCCGCCTGAGCGCCCAGGGCGTGCAGACACTCGTCACCGCCCCCATGGACGCCGTTAAAGCCTTCGTCAACGGAACCATTCCCGGCAGCGAAGCGCTGGGCGACGAGGGCGAAGGAGTGGGCGAAGCCGGCAGGCGGGTGCTCGAGGGACTCCTGGGAGGCGGCCAGAGCGACGGCCAGCCGCAGGACCAGGGCAGCCCGCAGCAAGGGCAGGACTCCGGCAAGGCAATCCAGGAAGGCATCGGCAACGCGCTCGACTCCATTTTCGGCGGCTCCAAGTAGCAGCCGCTCCTGTGGACGATTCGCCGATCCCTTTCCCACAATCTTTCTCTAACCAATCCACCCGCAAGGAGAATGCACATGCAACCGAAAGATTTACTCTACCTGGGTCTTGGCGCAGCCTTCATGGCCAAGGACCGCATGGAGGAGATCATCAAGGACATCGAGGAAAAGAGCGACATAAGCCGCGAGGAAGCCCGCCAGTTCGTGGAGGACGCCAAAGAGCGCGCCCAGAAGGAGCGCAAGGAATGGGAAAAGACGGTCAAGGATTCGGTGCGCGAAGTTCTCGATGACATGGGCGTCGCCACCAAGGACGACATCAAGAAGCTCGAGAAGCTCCTCAAGAGCAAGGCAGCTTCGTAGCCAGCATTTTAATGGATCATTCATCTTCCCCGGACCGTCCGCAGCCGCGCGCGCGTTCGGTCCGGGCCCACCTGCTTTCCGCCGCGCGACTCCCCTGCCGCGTCTGGAAAGCGTTCCGCATCCTCCACACCGTTTTCCTCATCCTCCGCGGCAAGGAGCGCTTTCTGCTGCTCAGGCCCCTGCCCCCTGTCGCGCTCAAGAACGCGATTCTCGACCTCGGCGTCTGCTTCATCAAGCTCGCGCAGGTCCTGGCCACGCGCGCCGACTTCTTCAGCACGGAGTACCTCGTGGAGCTCAGGACCATCCTCGACGAGGTAGCGCCCATGTCCGAGGCCGACCTGGAGACCATGTACGAGCAGGCCTTTGGCCAGGATGCGCCCTTCATCTGGTTCGATCAGCGGCCCATGGCGTCGGCCTCCATAGGCCAGGTGCACAAGGCCTTGCTGCCCGGCGACGTGGAAGTCGCCGTGAAAATCCGCCGCCTGCGCATCGAACGCAGGGTCCGCGTGGACCTGCGCATCCTGCGCGGCCTGCTTTTCGTGTTCAAACCTTTCTTCAGCCGCTACACGCGCAATTCTCTGGAGGCGATAATCGCCGAATTCTCCAGCATGATCGTGCGCGAGGTGGACATGAACCTGGAGCGGGAGAACCTGCGCATTTTCCGCGAGACGTATGGCCACATGGACGTGCGACTGCCCGAATACTACGCCGAGTACTCCTCGGCAGACGCCCTGGTCATGAGCTTTGAACGCGGCGTGCGCATAGACGCTGTGGCGGCCCTGCAGGCCAAGGGCATCGATTTCGAGCAGCTCATCTACAAAGTCATCGAGTTCTACACGGAACAGATGCTGGTGAAGGGGTTCTTCCACTGCGACCCCCACCCGGGCAACCTGCTCGTCCTGGACGACGGCCAGCTCGTGCTGCTGGATTTCGGCATGGTCAAAAGGTTGCCGGAGAAAACACGCGTCGGCATGGTCGAGTACGTCAAAGCGGCGCACGACCGCGACTACGACGTCTACGTGGCGGCATGCAAACGGCTCGGCGTGGTCGCCTCCTCCGCGCCCGAGGATGAGATACGCGAGTTCGCCGAACGGATGTTCGCCATCTTCTCCGACGAGAATCTCACCGCCTCCAACATGCAGGCTCTGGCCTTCGACGTGCTGGACTCCATGCGCGACCTGCCCTTCAAGCTGCCCCAGGAGGTCATCTACGTGCTGCGCGCCAGCGCGCTCATCGAAGGTCTCGGCACGAACTTCATGAACAACTTCAATGGAGTGAAAGACATCCTGCCCAAACTTATCAAGAACCTGGACCGCGCCATGGGCGAGGACTTCAGCCTGTTTCCCTCTCTCAAGAAAGAGATCACCAGCATCCCGCTCACCCTGCGCCGGCTCAAAATCATCGTCACCGATCTCTCGGACGGCACGTTGCGCATTCGCCTGAACGAGGAGACCCTGGAGACGGCGGAAGTGCGTCTGGCGCGAATGCTGCGGCCCGTGGCGGCGGGCGTGGGGCTCATCCTGGCCGGCATTTTTCTGCAGGGCGCGTCATTCCAGGGCCACGCCATGCTTGCCTGGCTCTGCTTCGTCGCCGGCGTGCTCCGCCTGGTCTTCTCCCTGCGCTGATGGGCGCAAAAAAAACCGCCGCCGATGCACGGCGCGGTTCTTCGCGGCGCTCCGGGCGCGCGGGAAAAAGGCGGATCAGAGACGGCGCTAGCCGGAGTTCTTGTTCTCTTCCTGGGAGGCAAGCACTTCCGTGACCACCTGGTTGATAACGTCCTGGAACTCGTCCACATCGATGCCGCGGTCGAACGGATCGTCGTCCTGCTCCTCGAACTCGAAGCCGGAGACGTCTGAGTCGGCGCCTTCGGCGTCCTCCATGCCCAATTCGTTGTAGGGATCGCCGGCGTCCGCCGCTTCCTCCCTATCTT
>JBMCLC010000130.1:0-5482 GCA_048614715.1 Oceanidesulfovibrio sp. | reverse complement strand
CGGCACGCTGCGAGAAGCGCGGGTCTGCCTTGGCGTCGCTCACCAGGGCGGAGCGCCGCTCTTGCGCCACGCTGCCGGCAATGCCTTCCCCGAGCTTCAGCCGTATGGAGCCGAGGGCCTCGGGAACAAAGGGCTCCTGCTGCGCGAACTGGAAGATGTAGCCGCTGCCGCAGACCGTATGGTCGGAGGAGTTCTTCAAACACGTGGTGGACCTGCCGGAGTGGGACGAGGTCTGCGAATCCAGCGCGTGGTAGAAGCAGAGTTCCTCGGCCTCGGGATTGTACAGCAGGATCGAGGCGGCTTCGGCGCCCGTCACGTCCTGGGCCATCTCCAGGAGCTTGGGCAGCAGAAGTTCCAGGGATTCGATGCGCACCAGGGACTGGCTCGCGCGGAGCAAATGCTCGATGCGGCGGAACGCCACATCCGGGGTGGAGGGGCGGAAAAAGACCGTGTCGAGGCGATCGTCTGCCATGGCGCTCACCACCACGCTGGGGCTGGGGTTGGCTCATATTGCTCTGGAACACACGGCATGCGCTGAGCCGGGAGCTCCCGAAGTGAACGCCGCGTGGCCCCCGCCGGGGGCGCGGCCGTCCTCAACGCCTAGGAGCAAAAATGCACGAATCATCTGCTCCCAATACTCTCCCTATCCTTAGCCAGGCCAGTAGGCAAGCCGCGGCGGACAATCAGAACCGGGACGATTCCTTGGTCAGCAGGAACCGCTCCAGCGACAGGGCCGGGCACACCCCCTGGGCTATCCGCAGGGGGCTCATGTAGCCGCCGCTCCAGTCCAGGGTGAAGCGCACGGCCGCGTCCTCCCGCCCGGTTCCTATCTCGGCGGCAAAGAGGCGGAAATCCTTCGTCTTCGAGCCCTTCTTGGACGCATACTCCACGGGGAATTCCCCGGCTTCGCGAAAGCGCTCCCAGGCGGCGCGCACGGTCTCGCGGTCTTGCGGGTCCCATGCGTCCAGCCGGAACCGCTCGGCCACTGGCTGGGGCTGCTTCTTGCCCATGGAGAGGTCCTCCACACGGGTAACCGGCAGGAAGGCGGGCATGGCCGGGGCCAGCGCCTTGCGCACGGCCTGGGCATCCAGCGGTTCGCGCAGAAAGCAGTTGATGTACTCGCACTCGCTGGCCACGCCCACGGGCAACGCGCGGCCAAAGGAAATGAGCGGCAGGGGGTGGAATCCCTGGGAAAAGGACAACGGGAGTGCGGCGCGGCGGAAGGCGCGTTCGAACACGGGCTGCAGCTCCAGCTGGCTGAGGAAGGCGGCTTCGCCCCGCACGGCGTACCAGATGCGCACGTGGGAAGCCTTGGTTCCCAGTTCGTCGCACGTCGTGTCGGCGTTTTCCTCGGTCTCGGCCCCCGCATCCATGACCTCAGCGGCGGTGTCGGCCAGGGCCGGCCCGGAATCCGAGGCAGTCGGCTCCTGGTCCCATGTCGCCTGGTTGAGAACGTGGGCGATATCCGCAGACTCCCCGGCCTGGGCAAAGACCGAGCCCTTGACCGAGCAGTCGCACACACCGCAGGAGACACACGCCCCGTAGCGGCAGTCCGGCGTGATCCTGGCGTTCAGCGCGCGTGCGCGCTCCCGCAGCAGGAACTCGCGGGAGACGCCGGTGTTGATGTGGTCCCATGGCAGGGGGCTTTCCGGATCGCGGGCCGCCAAATACCGCTCGGGATCAACGCTCAGTTCGGCCATGGCCTCGCGCCACGGCGCCAGATCCAGGAAGTCGTTCCAACTGTCGAACAAGGCGCCCTTCTCGTAGGCCCGCTCCACCACGTGGGAAAGGGATCGGTCTCCGCGGGAGAAGACGCCCTCAAGCCAGCTCATCTCGGGGAGATGGTAGCGGAAGTTGATCTTGGCCCGGCGGAATCGTTCCTTCAAAAACGCGATACGCTCCTTGACTTCATCGAGGCCGAGCTGCCGCTCCCACTGGAACGGCGTGTGCGGCTTGGGCACGAATGGCGAGACAGAGCCGGTTATGGTGATGCGCCCTTTTTTGTGCGGCGTCGTGCGGAAGGCGGTCTCCTTCACTTTGCGGCACAGCCGGACGATTTCATCGAGATCCTCGTCGGTCTCGGTGGGCAGGCCGATCATGAAGTAGAGCTTCACCCCGTTCCAGCCGTGCAGAAAGAGGTTCCGCACGTGCTCCAGGAGCTGCTCCTCGGTAATGCCTTTGTTGATGACGTCGCGCAGGCGCTGGCTGCCGGCTTCCGGGGCCAGGGTCGCGCCTGTGCGGCGTATGCCGGCGATGGCGGCCATGATCTCCGGAGTGACCGAACCCACGCGCAGGGAGGGCAGGGAGATGGCCACCTGCTCTGCGGCGCAGCGGGGCACGGTCTGGTGGAACAGCCCGCCGAGCGCCGAGAAATCACCTGTGGAAAGGGACAAGAGGGACAACTCCTCGTAACCCGAGGCGGCAAGGCCTTCTGCGACGATGCGGCCGAGCTCCTCCAGGCTGCGTTCGCGCACGGGCCGGTAGGTCATGCCCGCATGGCAGAACCGGCAGCCGCGGGTGCAGCCGCGGGCGATCTCTATAGTGAAGCGGTCGTGCACTGCGCCGAAGGGCTGCACCGGGGAGAGCGGATAGCCGAGGCCGTCCAGGGAGCGCACCAGGGTGCGCCTGGCCCGGGGTGTTGCGGGGGAGGATGGCCCGGAGCCGTGTACGCCGTGAATGGACGGCACGTACACGCCGTCCATTTCAGCGAGCCGGCGGAGAAGTTCGCCGCGCTCCAATCCCCCGCGCCGCATGGCGGCGACGGCTTCCAGAAGAGCGGGAAGTATGAGCTCGCCGTCGCCCAGCACCATGCAGTCCATGAATGCGGTCAGGGGCTCGGCGTTCATGACGCAGCCGCCGCCGGCCAGGATGACGGGCTCGTGCACTCGGTCCGCGGCGCGGCGGGGAATCCCGGCGAGATCGAGCATGTAAAGCACGTTGGTGTAGCAGAGCTCGTGTGTGACGTGGAATCCCACGCAGTCGAGCTCGCTGATTGGCGTGTCGCTCTCCAGCGTGGCGAGGAGGGCGCCGCGTTCTTTCAGTATGGGGGCCGCATCCCGGCTCGGCGCGAAAACCCGCTCCGCCCAAAGATGCTCGGCGCGGTTCACAGTTTCATATAGTATGGTCATGCCCGTGTAGGACATGCCGACTTCGTAGAGATCGGGAAAAGCGAGGGCCATGCGGCCCGTCACGGCGTCGGGGTTTTTAACCACCGCGCCTTCCTCTATGCCGAGGTAGCGGCTGGGCTTTGGCAGCAGGGGGAGCAGTTCGCGCATTGATAAAAAAAACCGCGACCATGTCGCGGGGGAAGGCTGGAGTGAGTGTGTCCCGAAGGCCCGCCGCGGGCAGGCCCCCGGAACGCGGTCGGCGCGAGTTGCGCTATTTCTTCAGCAGGTCGGAGATATTCGAGACCCCGCCTTTGCCGCCGCCCGGCATGCCGAGATTGCGCAGGGTGTTGGCGGAGGCCATGGTGAGGTTGGAGGACGCTTCGAAGTACTTGTTCGTCAGCTCCTCGGGCACGTTCTTGTATTCGTACATCACGTGGTTCATGGAGATTTCGCCGCCGATCTCTTGCTCAAAGGGGTAGCCGAAAGGCAGGAGCATCATCTGTACGCCCTGCTCGGTGGGAATGGTCTGGATCAGCGCGAGATCCTTGAGCGCGTTGTTTTCGCCGTCGAATTTACCCAGTACAAGCTCGCCGTTGATGAGCTTGACCAGACGGACATCATAGGCCATGGAAAGGACTCCTTTTTTTTGTCGACGTTTTGCAGCTAGGTATGTATTGCCGGGGTGGCTGTCAAGGCGGCTGCAGTCCGCTGGGCCTTCGGACTATTCCCCGGCGGTGCTGCGATTTTTCACGGGCGAGATTGTCGATTGCATCCTGCGCCCGAATGATTATGGTGCGGTCCGAGGAAGACGGCGCATTGTCTTTTCCGCGCGGGCCATAGGAAAAGTTGGCGCGTCGTGTATTGACTGTCTTGAAAATCCACTGTAAGTCTACCTGTTCGTTTTTGCAAAGGAGAAATACATGTCCAAGCGTACATATCAGCCGAGCAAGATCAAGAGGAAGCGCACCCACGGCTTTCTCGTCCGTTCCCGGACCAAGTCCGGCAAAGCCATCCTGCGCCGTCGTCGTGCCAAGGGGCGCAAGAAATTAGCCGGTTAGGGCTGCCCCGGGACCTGTGCATTCGCAAGCGGCCAGATTATCTCGTCTGTTACGAGAAGGGCCGCCGTTTCGCTTCCCGGAGCTTCATGGTCTTCGCCCGCTTGCGGGAGTGCGACGAACCGGACTTCCGGTTCGGTATGGCCGTGAGCAAAAAGGTGGGCTCCGCAGTGCGTCGCAATCGGATCAAACGGTTGGTCCGCGAGTTCTTCCGGTTGCGGCAGCACGAAATCCATGAGGCCGTCGCGCAGCTCGCCCCGGAAGCGGAGCCTTCGGCCTGCCTGGATTTCGTCTGCGTGGTCAAACGCAGCGCCAGGCCGGAGTCCATGGTGCTGGCACAGGTGGATCAGGAACTCTGGCCCGTGCTGAACAAGGTTTTCAAGGTTATGGCTGGAGACCTCCTGCGCCGTCAGGCGCACCAGGGTGATATGTCCCTCCACCAGGGCTCCACCAGACTGTGACTATGCGACGCCTCCTATTGCTCCTCCTGCGCGGATACCAGGTGGGGATATCCCCCCTCAAGCCGCAGACGTGCCGTTTCTACCCGACGTGCTCGAACTACGCCTGCGAAGCCGTGGCCGAGCACGGAGCGTTCAAAGGCTCGCTTCTCGCGGCGTGGCGCTTGCTACGTTGCAACCCGCTCTTCAAGGGAGGCGTCGATCCCGTGCCTCCGAAAAAGGTCGCCCCGGCTGCCCATCCGGCCGAGGGCGGACCCCCCCGCTGACATCATGGATAATAAACGCGTCATCATCGCAGTGGTCCTCTCCATGCTGGTGCTCATCGGCTGGAACTTCGTCTTCCCGCCGCAGCCCACCCAACGCGTGGAGCCTCAGCAAAGCAACGTCACGCAGGACAGCGCTGCGCCGGCGCAAACCTCGCAGCGGACCGCCCCCGCGGAGATCGAGGCGCAGGCCCTCGACGTGGTGGCAGGCGAGTTCATCACCGTGAAAACGCCGCTCTACACCGCCGTGTTCAACTCCCATGGCGGCGTGCTCCAGCAGTTCACGCTCCACGAGTACCAGGAATCCATCGAGCCCGACTCCCCGGATGTCGACCTCGTGGGAACGGCCTCCACCATGGGGCCCATGGGGTTGCTGCTCAATCGCAAAGCCACCTGGAACATCGGTTCCTGGGCAGCCGCCACGGATATCGAAGGCAACAAGATCACGGAGATCGACCTTTCCGGCACGGAGAGCAAGCAGCTCGTCTTCACCGGCGAGGTGGACGACCAGCCCATGCAGCGGCCGAGCTGGAACTACCGCAACGAGGACGGCGGCGGGATCATGATCGACATGTTCTGCCACTGGCGCTACGTGATCG
>JBMCLC010000129.1:0-5484 GCA_048614715.1 Oceanidesulfovibrio sp. | reverse complement strand
CATCCTGTCCGACGCGTTCTGGAATGCGCTCTCGGCGAGTTTGCGCCGCTCACGAAAATCCCCCGGCAACGAACGGACAACGCCGAAGGAGTCGAGCTCCTGGAGGATGCGCCGGTGCTTCAGGGAATCCTCCAAAGCGCTGAGCCTGCGCTGCAGCCGCATGGCCTCGGCGCTGGTCGCTTCCAACTGCTCCACGGCCTCGTCGCGCTGTCGACGCAAAGCCCTGAGGGACGCCTGCTTCTCGGCATACTCGTCCGGCCTGGCGGTCAGCTCCTTTTCTTCCTTCTGCAACAATCGGATGCGGCTGGATATCTCCGCGATTGGCTGCTTGGAGCCGCCCCGCTTGAACAGAGCCTCGCGCTCCTTGTCCAGTTCGTCCAGCACCGCGCGCAGGTTGGCAATGCCGGATGCCGCGGCGAAAAGCGTTTCGCCGAGATCGCCTCCGCCTTCCAGCAACCCCCGAGTGCCCTGGCGCAGGGTTTCGTGGCCTATGGCGAACATTTGCGAGAAGAACGTGCGCTCGAAGCCGCCGAGCACGGCGTGTCGCCACCAATCCTCGTCGATCGGCTCGTTCGAACCGTCCACGAGGTCGTTCTTGTCGCGCTTGTACCGCGATGCTGTGATGATCCTGCCGTTGGCCAGCGCCAACTCGGCGCATATGGCCATGTTCTTGTATGGATGGAGAAAATCGTTGTCTGTCTGGCGGGGGATGCCGAAGAAGAAATCGCCGAGAGCCTCGCGGGCCGAGCTTTTGCCCGCCTCGTTGGGCCCGTAGAGGATGTGGATGCCCGCGCCGGCGCCGCCGAAGTCCAGGATCTTGTCCGTGAAGGGGCCAAAGGCGCGCAGGTCCAGACGTCGGATATGCATCAGCTCTCCTCCCCGTCGGCCAGGCGCGGCAGTATGAGGTCGCGCACCTCGACCATGATCCTCCGACGCTCGGCCGCGTCGCCAAAATCCGGGACCATAGCGCCTGTGCGCGCAATGCGCGACGCCAACGCCGTCACGTCGGCCTCCAGCTGTGCGAACGCTTCCGGGTCCTCGGCGCACTGTTCCACGAACCGCAGCAGATCGCCCTGGGGCGTGTCGCTCCGGGCCAACTCCTCGAAATTTATCTCCGGTCCGGTCTGGACGAGTATCTTCTCGACCCAGGCGGAGCCGCGGGACGCCTCTGCCGCCGCATTCCGCACGAGCGCCGCCGTGTTATCGGCGTCCTTCTGCAAGGCCGTGTGGGCGCGGCAGCGGCCCGTGAGCACGGCGCGACACGCCAGGGGCACGCCCTCGGCCCGCTCCAGCGCCTCGACAAAAGCCTCACGCCAGCGCTGCACCGCCTCCTCTGGCTCGGTCGCCCCGGTTACGTCGGCGCTAACCACGTCCCAGCGCACCACGTCCAGCGGTTCAAAGGTCGTGCGCACGTTCCGGTCCTCGGCCTCCACGAGCACGCAGCCCTTGGGTCCTGGTTCGCGCACGTGCCGGCCCTGGATGCATCCGGCAAAGACCACGGGTGGGTCATCGCGCAGGACGGCATGCTCGTGCACGTGGCCCAGCGCCCAGTATTCGTAGTGTTTTGCCAGCAGGTCGTCCATGGCGCAGGGCGCATATGGATCGTACCCGGACGTACCGAGCGCCGTATGCAGCATGCCGATGTTGAAGAGGTCCGGCCGCGCCTGGGGATACCCGGCAGCGAGGTTCTGTGTGACAGCCTTGGTCGCGAAGCTCTGACCGTGGACCACCACGCCGAGGTCCTCGATAACCAGGCTCTCGGGCGCGCGATGGTCCAGCACGCGCACGTTCTCCGGCACGGGCAGCCGCCTGGTCATGACGTTGTCGGCGTCGTGGTTGCCGTGGATCATAACCACCCGCACGCCATGTTCGCCCAGGCGGATCATCTGGCGGTTGAAGTGGAGACCGGTGTTGAAGTCCGGCCAGTCGCCGTCATAGACATCGCCCGCGATGAGCAGCAAGGGCACGCGCTTGGCAATGACGAAATCCACGAGCTTTCCCAGGGCTTGCCGCGTGGCGCCGCGCAACCGTTCCACAGGAGCGCCCTCGTAGTTGGAAAGCCCCACGAGAGGGCTGTCCAGATGGATGTCGGCGGCGTGGACAAAGCGGATCATGACGGTTTCCGGAGAGTATGCTGACAACATGCCGTTGTGGGGCACAACATAGTGTCGATTCCTAATCGCTGATGCGAGACAATGCAATGCCGGGGAACTGCCTGGCCAGACCCTTGCGCCGCGCAGCGCCATGTGTCCACACCTGGGACACAACCCCTTGCGCACCAAACCACTGCGGTCCAATTTTCTGGACGCGACTTACAGCAAGGGCGACAATCGAATACGCCGTACGTCAGGCGCTTCGCCTTACCGCTCCGAGCGCATCACGTCCATCATGTCCCGGACCTTGTACTGCTGCGGCACGTCCACAAACAGCTCGCCGGCGTGGGCCGGGCTCTCGAGCTTGTCCGGCACCTGCTCCTCGTAGATGGAGAAGATCTTGGGGAGCATGCGGCAAAGAAAGCAGACCATGAGGCTGGGCAACAGCAGATGGTAGGAGTTCGTCGTCTCCGAGACGAATATGATGGTGGATACCGGGGTGGACGAGACCGCAGTGAATGATGTGGTGAGGATCTTGCCCGCGGCCACGCCCAGCAAAAGCAGCAGCGGCGCGTTGCCCTCCAGGCCGGACTGCACGATGCCGTAGCCGAAGGCCGGAGTCTCAGAAGACATCTCCTTGATTATGCCGTGGCCATACGCGCCCAGCACCACAAGGGCGTCATGCGGTTCAGCGAACCGCCGAAGAACACGGCCACGCTCTTTCACTGCGTGAACACGGACGAAGGGATGAGCACCGGGAAACGCGCGGCCTTGAGGATGGCGCGCACCCTGGAGCCGATCTTGCCCAGGGCGATCTTGGTGCAGAGGTTGGCAATGATGTCCAGCCCGAAGCTCTCGCAAAAGTTGAGCGAGTGGAGCAAAGTTTCCCGACAGAACGGGGTGTTGCGGAATATATGCAAGAGAGTCGACATGGTCCCTGGCTGCCCGTATTGCCCGGAGTGTAGACGTATTTCGAACGAGCGCAAGGGGCGCATCGGGAAGGGCTCTTCAGCCTTGCCGCCATCATTTGTCACGGCCGTGTGCTTTGTGTATTGAATTGTGTAAATATTACCGAGAGGATATAAATATTGGGCACTTTGTTGCTCGTATTATGGTACGGCCCCGCTTTCTGCGGAGCCACGCGGCAATAACCGCGAGAGCGGAACGTTTTGATCATTCTGCTCAGAGCATTATCTCCATCCGCCACTCTGCCGAGGGCTTGCTTGGGCACCTGCCAGGATCAACGATCCAGGACCCCGTCCAGAGTCCTCGGAACCATGCGCCCTGGCAGGGGGATGGGGGAACAGCGTACCCGGCACATTGCCTCTCAGGAGCTATTCCATGGCGACGTACGACTACGACATCGGCATCATCGGCGCCGGCGCTGCCGGCCTCACCGTGGCGTCCGGCGCGGCGCAGATCGGCGCCAAAACCCTGCTCGTGGAAAAGCGCGACGCGCTGGGCGGAGACTGCCTGCACTACGGCTGCGTTCCTTCCAAAACGCTCATCAAATCCGCGCAGGTATACCATCACATGAAGTCCGGACCGCGGTACGGTCTGCCGCCCATGGATCCGCCGCCTGTGGACTTCACACAGATCCGCGCGCGCATCCGCTCGGTCATCGACACCATCCAGGAGCACGATTCCGTGGAGCGGTTCTGCTCCCTGGGCGCGCAGGTCAAGTTCGGCGCAGCCGTCTTCGTGGACGAGCACGCCATCACCCTGCACGGCAAAACCATAAGCGCGGACAAATGGGTCATCGCCGCCGGCGCCAGGCCGGGCGCTCCGCCTATCGAAGGCCTGGACAGCGTTTCCTGCCTGACCAACGAAACCCTCTTCAGCATGGACCGCCTGCCCGCATCCATGATCATCCTCGGGGCCGGACCTGTGGCCATCGAGATGGCCCAGGCCTTTGTCCGCCTGGGGTGCGCCGTCACCGTGGTCCAGCGCAGCGGGCAGATCCTTTCCGGCGAGGACAAGGACATGGCCGATATGGTCCAGGCCGTGCTGGAGTCCGAAGGCGTCCGCATCATCACCGGCGCGCAGGCCAGAAGCGTGATCGAAAACGGCGGCGCCAAGGAAGTACTCTACGAAAAAGACGGCGCCGAGCAGACCGTGCGCGCCGAGGCCCTCCTCGTGGCCCTGGGCCGGCGCGCCAACGTGGACACCATGGACCTGGAAAACGCCGGCGTCGACTTTACGAAACACGGCGTGGGCGTGGATTCCAAACTTCGCACCAACCAGCCCCACATCTACGCCTGCGGCGACATAACCGGCATGCACCAGTTCACCCACGCGGCCGGCTACGAAGGCGGCGTGGTGCTCTCCAACGCCCTGTTCAAGTTCCCGCGCCATGCGGACTACACGTGGATGCCGCGCGCCACCTTTACCGATCCCGAGTTCGCGGCCATGGGCATGACGGAAACCGACTGCCTGGACGACGGCGTGGAATACACCGCCTGGGTCGAAGACTTCGCCGAGAACGACCGCAGCCTGGCCGAAGGCTACGCCACAGGCCGGCTCAAGCTCATAGTGGATTCCAAGGAACGCCCCCTGGGCGTGCAGATCTTCGGTCCCAACGCGGGCGAACTGCTGGGCGAATGGGCCGTCGCCCTCAACGGCGGCGTCAAGCTCTCCTCACTCGCCTCCATGGTGCACGCTTACCCAACCCTGGCCGAAATCAACAAAAAGGTCGCCTCGGACATCATGGCCCCCAAACTATTCGGCGGCCTCGTGAAGAAAGGCGTGAACTTCCTCTTCAACTACCGCGGCCGTGCCTGCGAATGGACACGTGGCCTGGATCAGGATTAGATACGTCTTTTTTCTAGGGTGTTACACCTGTGCCGGGGGAGGCGCTGTTTTCCGGTTCACTGCCAGAAGATCATGACCCTCCGGCTCCCGATACACCCCCCGGGACCAAGGCTCCCTGACGGGAACCCGAGGGCAACGCCCTCCGTATGGTCTGCACATTGAGCATGGAGCCTGCATGCGCGCCAAGACATGGAAAAAACTCGCCATACTCGCGGCGGTGGCTGTGGCCGTCGCTGTGTTTTTCGCCCTGGGATTGCACGATCACCTCACGCTAGCCCAGCTCAAGCAGTCCCGGGAAGCGCTCGGCCGGTTGTACGAGGAGCGCACGGTGGCGTTCATCGCGGCGTATTTCGCCGCGTATGTGGTCTTGGCCGCCTTGAGCCTGCCGGGAGCGGCCGTGATGACCCTGGCCGGCAGCGCCATCATGGGATTTTGGACCGGTCTGGTCACGGTGTCCTTCGCCTCGTCCATCGGCGCGCTGCTCGCCTGCGCCATGGCGCGGTTTGTGGCCGGCAACTACGTGCAGCGACGGTTCGGCGAGAGACTGGAGCGGATCAACGCCGGCATCGAGCGCGAGGGC
>JBMCLC010000128.1:0-5498 GCA_048614715.1 Oceanidesulfovibrio sp. | reverse complement strand
GAACCCGGTCTTGTCCGTGAGCATGAGCGTGAGCACGGAGTCCCAGAAGCAGCAGGAGCTTATGTGGGCCACTTCCTCGTCGCCGAAGCGAGCCCGGCAGCCATGTTTGAAGTCCATGTAGTTCCACGCATTCCTCGCCTGGCGGCGCACGGTGACGGCCTGCATGGTTTCGCCGCCGTGCCTGGCGATGACCAGAATCCTCTTTCTTTCGGACGGCGGCAACGTATCGAGTTCGATGAGTTCGTTGGCCACGGCGTGGGAGGCGGCCTCCAGGGTGTCCTTGAACTTTTTGCCCCACTCCTTGCGCTGGTCGCTGACATTGTCCTGCCAGTGGTCCAGGGTGAAGAAGTCGTGGTCGGCGCCGTCGTCGAAACGGCTCGCGGTTTCGTAGCCCGGCTTGTGGGGCAGGAGTTCCAATGCGCCTGGAAAGGTGCGAATG
Source organism: Oceanidesulfovibrio sp. (assembly GCA_048614715.1). GTDB lineage: Bacteria > Desulfobacterota > Desulfovibrionia > Desulfovibrionales > Desulfovibrionaceae > Oceanidesulfovibrio. Next base: position 5,059 of record JBMCLC010000128.1, on the reverse strand, counting down.
ATCTTGCGGATCTTGGCCTGAGTGGTGGAGAGAAGCCCCTGGCCGGTGACCACAACCTCGGCCAGACTCAGGGAGCCACGGAACGGCGGGGCCACGAAGCAGACCCTGTCGACAAGGTCGAATCCATGGTTCTTCAGATAATTACGGGCGATGAAGTTGCCCATGGAGTGGGTTACGATGTTGAAACCCGAAAAGTCGACCGGTTCGTGGCGTTTGTCTATCTTGAGGACCTTGTTGATGGCCTTGCCCTTGTTCGCAAGGTATTCCAGGAAGGTGCGCAAACGCGCGCCATTGGTCGCCAGGGAGAGCCGCCAGTCGTAGTTGAAAATAAACAGCGGCGTCTCCTCGCTCGCTTCCTCGATGAATTCCCCATAGGCCACGCTCTCCAGCTCGCCGGGTTTTATGATGGTGTCCGGCCTGCGGTCGTAGTGCCGTTTGTTGAAAGCCGGCGTGAGCTCGAGGTCCATGACGGATTCGAATTGCATCTGCAGGCCGGAGAAGATCACGTCGTGGTCGACTCGGTTGGTCTGCACGAGCTTGGTTCCCTTGATGCCGGGGACGAGAACGATGGGACGGGCCTGGGCCATGGCGCACCTCCGTAGGCTGCGGGATGGTGGGAACAATTGCTATCGACGGTACGCCATTCTACCCCGGAGTGATACGTTTCCCAGCCTGAAATGGTGCCTCCCGCCCTCTGCGCCATTGCCCCAGCGGACGCCTTCTGCTACCCTGTCCGGATCAAGTCGCAACCTCTCAACACCATGATATCATGCCAGATTTCGTACACCTGCACTGCCACACGGAATACTCTCTCCTGGACGGGGCGATCCGACTCAAGGACCTTGTCGCCCGGGCCAAGGAGTTCGGCTGCCCGGCCGCGGCCATCACCGACCACGGCAACCTCTACGGCGCGTTGTCCTTCTATCTCGCGGCCAAGAAAGAGGGCATCAAGCCCGTGCTCGGCAGCGAGTTGTACGTCGCGCACCATCACCACCAGGACCGCGAGAGCGAGCAAGCCAAACGGCGCTACCACCTCGTGCTCCTGGCCCAGAACGAAGAGGGCTGGCGCAACCTCGTCAAGCTCGTGTCCACCGGCTACCTGAACGGCTTCTATCACAAGCCGCGCGTGGACAAGGAACTGCTCAGACAGCATAGCGAAGGGCTCATCGCCCTGTCTGCCTGTCTGGCCGGGGAGATACCCCGCAAGCTCATGAGCGAGGGTGTAGAGGCCGCCCTGCCCGCCGCACAGGAGTACGCAGAGATTTTTCCCGGCCGCTTCTACCTGGAGCTGCAGGCCAACAACCTGCCGGAACAGGCCGAGCTCAACGACAAGCTCATAGCCCTCTCGAAGCGCACGACCCTGCCCCTGGTGGCCACCAACGACTGCCACTACCTCGCCGCCTCGGACTATGAAGCGCACGACGTGCTACTCTGCATTCAGACTGCGGCGTGCGTGAACGACGAGAAGCGCATGCGCTTCACCACGAGCGACCTCTACTACAAATCGCCGGAGGAAATGGCCGCGCACTTTCCGGAGCTGCCCGAGGCCATAGAGAACAGCGCGCTCATAGCCGAGCAGTGCAATGTGGAACTGGACCTGAAGACGCACCATTTTCCGGTCTACTCCCTGCCGGAGGGCAAGTCCCTGCACGAGGAGTTCGTGGAGCTGTGCCGGGCCGGTCTGGAGGAGCGCATCGCCAAGGCGCTGTACGAGATAGACCGCCAGCTGTACGAGGAGCGGCTGGAAAAGGAGATCGACGTCATCGCCCAGATGGGCTTCGAGGGTTACTTCCTCATCGTCCAGGATTTCATCAACTGGGCCAAGGCGCAGAACATCCCGGTGGGTCCGGGCCGCGGTTCGGCGGCCGGCTCCCTTGTGGCCTGGGTGCTCAATATCACCAACCTGGACCCCATCCCGTACAACCTCCTTTTCGAGCGGTTTTTGAACATCGAGCGCGTGTCCATGCCGGATATCGACGTGGACTTCTGCGAACGCCGCCGTGGCGAGGTCATCCGGTACGTGACCGAGAAGTATGGCGACGACAGCGTGGCGCAGATCACCACCTTCGGCACCATGAAGTCCAAAGCTGTGGTGCGCGACGTGGGCCGCGCTTTGGGCATGAGCTTCAGCGAGACCGACCGCATCGCCAAGCTCATTCCGGAAGACCTCAAGATGACCATAGACAAGGCCCTGGAGCAGGAGCCAGAACTCAAGGCCCTGGCCGAGGACGACCCCACCATAGGCCAGCTCATAGACGTCTCCCGCCGGCTGGAGGGGCTCTCGCGCCACGCCTCCACCCACGCGGCCGGCGTGGTCATCGGCGACAGGCAACTGGACCACTACCTGCCCTTGTACCGGGGAAAAAAGGACGAGGTCGTCACCCAGTTCGACATGAAGATGGTGGAGAAGGTCGGCCTCATCAAGTTCGACTTCCTCGGACTGCGGACCATGACCGTGATCCAGGATTCGCTGGACCTCATCGGCCGCCAGAGCAAGGAGGTGCCGGACCTGGACGCCTTGCCCCTGAACGATGAAGACACCTACCTGCTGTACTCCCGCGGAGACACGGACGGCGTGTTCCAGGTGGAAAGTTCGGGCATGCGCAAATATCTACGCATGCTCAAGCCTTCATGCTTCGACGATCTTATAGCCATGCTCGCCCTCTATCGCCCCGGTCCGCTCAATTCCGGCATGGTCGACGAGTTCATCAAGCGCAAGCACGGCGAGGTCCCGGTCACCTATCCCCTGCCCATTCTGGAAGAAACGCTGCAGCCCACCTACGGCGTCATCGTCTACCAGGAGCAAGTCATGAAGATCGCCCAGGTGGTGGCCAACTACACCCTGGGCGGCGCGGACCTCCTGCGGCGCGCCATGGGCAAGAAGAACGCGGAGGCCATGGCCCAGGAGCGGGTCAAGTTCGTGGCCGGCGCGGCAGAAAATGGCATCGGCGAGAAAAAAGCCAACGAAATTTTCGACTTGATGGAGAAGTTCGCCGAGTACGGCTTCAACAAGTCGCACTCCGCGGCCTACGCGCTCATCAGCTATTACACCGCGTACCTGAAGACGCATTACAAGGCCGAGTTCATGGCCGCGCTGATGACCTCAGAACTTTCCAACCAGGACAAACTGCTCAAGTACATAAACGCCTGCCGGGAGATGGGTATTCCGGTTGTCCCACCGAATGTGAACGTGGGCCGGCGCGAATTCAACGTGTCCGAAGGCGAGGTTGTCTACGGCCTGGGCGGCGTGAAGAACGTGGGCGACGAGGCCATCAACGAGATCGTCCGCGAACGCGAGGAAAACGGCCCGTACATCAGCCTGCTGGAACTCGCCACGCGCATCAACCTGCGCAAGGTCACGAAGCGGGTCTTCGAGCATCTCATCAAGTCCGGCGCGTGCGACTCCCTGGGCGCGACTCGGCAGGGACTGTTCGCGGCCCTGGACCAGGTGGTGGCCAAGGCCCAGAAGCGCGCCAAGGACAAGGAATCCGGCCAGACATCCCTCTTCGCCATGGTTCCGGAGTCCGAGGCGCCGGTCACTCCCGGCGTGGGCTTCGACTGCCCGGAGCAGGAGATGGAGGAATGGCCGGACGAACTCCGCTCCGCATTTGAAAAGGACGCCCTCGGCTTCTACCTCACGTCCCACCCCTTGCTGCCCTACCGGAGGGAGCTGCCCCGGCTGGGGCTGGAAACGCTGGAGAGCTGCGCCGAGAAATCCGCCAAGCAGCCGGTGCGCGCCGCCGCGCTGGTGACGTCGGTCAAGGAGTACGTGACCAAGAAGGGCGACAAGATGGCCTTTTTGACCATCGAGGATCTGACCGGCCAGGGTGAGGCCGCCGTCTTCCCGGAGGCCTACCGCACATACAAGGAGTTCATCCATGCGGACAAGCCGCTGATCCTCGAAGGCACCGTGAGCGACCGTTCCGGCCCGGAGGAAGAGGAAGGGCCCAAGCAGGCCAAGCTGCTGGTCGATTCCGTGGCCTATCTCGCCGAGGTGGCCCAGGAGTGCACCGAGCCCGTAACCCTCGACCTGCGCGCCGAACAGCTCGCCGGCGATGGCCTCGCCGCGTTCAAGGAACTTGTCGCCCGCCACGCCGGACCGGCCGAGGTCAACCTGCGCATCCACTACCCGGACGCGTGCTGCACCCTCAAGCTTGGCGCCGGCTTTCGCGTTGCGCCATGCCCCGAGCTGTCCAACGCACTCCAGCGCCTGGAGTGCCGGGAGCTTGGCCCCGACGACCTCAACGGACGCCAGCGGGCGTCCGAACCCTTTGCGGAGACGAACCACCATGCCTGATGGCCGTTACAGACTCACCATCCGCGAATCCTTCGCCGCCTCGCACTGCCTGCGCCACTACCAGGGCAAATGCGAGAACCTGCACGGCCACAACTTCGATGTCGAAGCCGCTGTGGAGGGCGCGCAACTCGACCCGAAAATCGAATTCCTCATGGACTTCAAGGAACTGCGCACCCGGCTCAAAGAGGCGATCGCGCCGCTGGACCACGCCCACCTCAACGAGGTCCCGCCATTCGATACCCGCAACCCCTCGTCGGAAAACATCGCCCGCCACATCCATGATCGCCTCGCCGCCGCCCTGCCGGACCACGTGACGATTGCGTATGTGAGCGTTTCCGAAAAGCCGGGGCAGACGGCGACGTATTGGGCTACGGAACGGACGTAAGCCGGCCATGCCGCCATTGGAAATGTGGCCTAGCCCAGTGCAAGAAGCAGCCAGCCGCACGTTACGGCAACCTCACTGTGAGTTCCATCTCCACCTGCAACTCTGGCGCAGCCAGAGCTGCAACGCCAATACCAGTGACACAAGGGCGCGTGCCCTGGAATGTTTCCAAAAAAGGAGGCATGAGTTCTTCCAGCCGCTCTGGAGTGAGATCCGTTACATACACACGTGCGATAACAATATCTTCTGCTGTTGCGCCAAGTTCATCCAATGCAGCGATGACATTTTTTGAAACAATTCTCATTTGCTCGGAAAGTTTTTCAGGAACAGGCGCACCATCAGGACGCCATGCAACCTGCCCGGAAACATAGGCCATGCGC
>JBMCLC010000127.1:0-5520 GCA_048614715.1 Oceanidesulfovibrio sp. | reverse complement strand
GCGGCGTGCTCCATCTGCCCAAGGGCCGGATGAACACGGACATCACCCAGATGGCGGCCAAGGACCTTTCCATCCCTCTTGCCACGGGGCTGCAGCGGGCCACGAAGAACGAGGGCGAGGTCGTGTACCGGAACATTCAGGTCCAGGGCAAAAACGGATCGAGCAAGGTGTACCATATGACGATCCGACCCGTGCGACGGGAGCCGTCGCGGTACATCGTGCTTTTCGAGGAAGGAAGCGAGGGCGTCGCTGAACACCACGGGCAGGTGGTGGAGTACGACATCAAGGAACACGCCCAAAAGCGTATTCAGGACCTGGAGCAGGAGCTGCAATACACTAAGGAAAACCTCCAGGCCACGGTGGAGGAAGTGGAGACGTCCAACGAAGAGCTCCAGGCCACCAACGAGGAGCTGCTGGCCGCAAACGAGGAGCTCCAGTCCACCAATGAAGAACTCCAGTCGGTCAACGAAGAGCTCCTCACCGTGAACGCCGAGTACCAAAAAAAGATCTCCGAGCTTACCGAGCTGAACGACGACATGGACAACCTGATGGCCTCCACGGGCATCGGCACGTTGTTCGTGGACGCGGACCTGTGCGTGCGCAAATTCACCCAGCCGGCGGCCAAGTTGTTCCATCTCATCAAATCGGACGTGGGACAGCCCATCGCGCACATCTCGCATGAGCTCGACTACCCAGGATTCCATGCGGACGTTGAGGCTGTGCTGCGCTCGGCGCAGAAAAAGGAGGCTGAGGCTCAGAGCAAGGATGGCGAATGGTACCTGATGCGCATCCTGCCATACCGCACGGGAGGCAAGGAGGTCACCGGAGTTCTGGTCACGTTCATCGACATCACGGAACGCTACAATGCCCAGTGCCAGGTGCGGAACCATCACGAGGAGCTGCTCAAGCTGCTCGAAGCGTCGTCAGAGGCCATCATCATGGTGAGCAAGGACGGGGCCATTCGTTTTGTGAACGAAGAAGCCGTGCAACTGCTCGGGCTGGAGCGCGACCACCTGCCCGGCCTGGACGACTTCACCGCCAACCTGCGGATGACGGACCTAAAGGGCGAACCCCTGGCGACGGACAAGAATCCGTTCGCCATTATCAAGGAGAGCAGGGAGCCTCTCGGCGCGCACCGCATCGCCCTGCACCCGGACAGTTCGTCCCTTCTCCTCGATGTCTCGGGCAACCCTATTCTTGGCAAGGATGGGCAATACCAGGGGGCTGTCCTGAAGTTCGAGCGCGCCGAATAGTGGCCGGATGGGGGCTGCCCCCGCGCCTTGGACCAGCCATCCGGAAACAGGCCATGGCGCTACGTTGCGGCTCGGTGCGGCCCCGCCCGGAAATCAGGACTTTTGGGCGAGCTTTTGTTCCACCTGTGCCAGCACCGTGTGCAGTTCCCGCATGTCCAGTGGTTTGGACAGGTAGTCGAAACGCTTCGAGCCCAAAAGTTCAAGGGCGCTCTGGCCGTCCTCCACGCTGGTCACGTCGTGACCGAGTTTGCCCAGCAGCAGGGAGGCGAAGGTCCTGTTCACATGGCTGTCCTCGGCGAGCAGGGTGCGAAGACGCCTGGTCGCTTCTCGCGCTTGCCGCAGGGCGGTAAAGAATGAAACATGCTCCTCGGGATACAGGTAGATGACGAAGGGCTAGAGGGCGAGCTTGCCAAGTGGAACGTCGGGCACGAGAAAGCCGCAGGGCGCGGCCTCAAACAGCAGCTCGTACTCTTCCTTGAGCTGGTACAGCACGCCTACCTGGTGGCGAGTTCTTCGTTCTGCAGTTCGAGCTCGATCTGGTGAACCCGCATTTCGTAGAGGGCCTTGTCCTCTTCGTGTGCGCGGTCTTCCGGCTCGTGTTGGGTAAGAATGTCGAGGGCTTTCTTTCGTAGTCTGTCAGTCATGGTGGATGTCGTCTAAATGGTGAACGATTGTACCATGATATAGCCGACACGGCGCGAACGAACAAGCAGTTTGGTTGGTTTCCGGATCCGGAAAGCACGCTAGAGCGCCGCGCAGACGCAGGCGTTCGCGCCACATGGCTATCCAGTCCCTGCCGTGGCCCATGTCGTCGGCGTCCACCACCTTCAGGCAGGGAGCTTCTCCAAGCGCCTGGAAAAAGCCTTCCGTGGTCGCCGATGGGACCTGGCTGTCGCGGCTACCCCGAAAGTGTATCTGGGGAAGCTCGCGCAACAGGGCCGCAACATCGGCGGGATTCAGCGAATGGCGCAGCGGCGAGACGTTGTGGTGGCGGGTCCATGCGACGTGGTCCAGATTCGCGGCCACGGTGATAAGCGAGGCCACGTCGGCGCGCTCGGCGGCGAGCAGGGCGGCCATGGCTCCGCCGCCCGAGTGTCCGACGAGGTGCAGTCGGCGGACGCCGAAACGTTGGCGTGCCTGGTCGAGGGCCGCGTTCATGGCCTCGATCATTCGCACTCCGTAGCGCCCCAGGGTCCAGTCCAGGGGTGCGCATTCACGCCAACCAACGGGATCGGACCGGCCGGCGAACTGGCATGGACGAGCGAGGTACAACACGTTTGGCGCGGGGTCGGCCATGGCCAGCATGAGCGCCACGGGATACCCGGGCGTGGGATTGGGGGAGATGGTGTCCCGCGCAAGGTAGGGCCGGCCGTCGCCCTGGATGTAGATCATGAGGTCGTCGCTGCGGCCCTGGTTGTGGAAGCCTGTCAGCAGATACCCGCCGGCGTCGAACACGGCGGGGCGGAAACCGCGGGCCGAGGCCAGCTCGGCCGCGCGCGCCAGGCTGCGTTCCCAGTGGGAGGCGCAGCCGGCGAGCAGAACGAGAACGCCCGATACGAGCAGCGCCGCCCGCATGGTGGTGGGCATGCGCTAGAAAGGTTTGTCGAAAGCGCCGAGGGTGATCTTCTGGCGCTTGCTGGAAGGTCCGCGTTGTTCGAGTTGCAGCAGGCGATGGCTGATTTCGCTGCCTTCGAGGATGCGCCAGTGCGCTTCGATGAGTTCGTGCAGCGCCCGCGCCTGGTGCGGGTCGAGCTCGCCCAGCGATACGGCGCGGACAACGGCCTCGCTCGCCTGCAAAACATGCTCCCGCGTGTCGAGCGGCGGCAGGTCGATATGGAGGCGGTATTCCTCGGCCGGCGCCAGGACCCGCTCTATGCACAGGGTCAATGACTGGACATCCCCCTCCAGCGCCTTGGAGATGACCGCCTCGGCGAGTTCCTCGGCCTTTTCCATGAGTTTTTGCCGCATCACGGCAGCCGATGGCGCATCCAGGGATACGGCGCTGGGGTCCTGGATCTCGGGAATGCTCTCTGAGGCGTAGCTGCCGCTCGTCCTGTCCACGGGAGCCTCCTTCGCAATCTGTCGGGGTCTGTCGGCGGAAATGGTGAGTCCGGACTTGATGGGGCCGGACGAGGTGAAGAAGCCGGAGTTGGAAAGCGTGTCGCGGAAACCGGCGAACTGCTGGTCATGCTCCGGTCCCGGGGCTGGGTCCACCCCTTTGGCTTCCGCGGCGGGCTCTTTGACGGCGAATTCGTCCTGGGAGGAAACGCGCTTGCCGATGGCCTGCTTGAGCTTGTCGATGTCCATGCCGGACGCGGCGGCGGGAGAACCCTTGGGCGGTTCCTGCTCGCTGGGCTTTCCGGCTTCCATGCCCGCGGGCTCCTTGATGCCCGGAGGAATGCCCATGGAGGATTGCTGCGAAACCTCGGGCGTGCTGAGGCGCTCGGCCTCTGCGCCGCTGATGGGGGATTTGCTCGCCGAGAATTCAGGCGTTTCGACTTTCTTGACTTCGGCCGCTTTTCTTTCATCCTCGGCTTTCTTCTTGGCCTCGGCGGCTTTCTTCTCTTCCTCGGCTTTCTTTGCCTCAGCGGCCTTGCGCTCTTCCTCGGCCTTCTTCTTGGCTTCCGCGGCCTTGCGTTCTTCCTCAGCCTTTTTTGCCTCGGCGGCCTTTTTTTCTTCCTCGGCTTTCTTCTTGGCTTCTTCGGCCTTTTTGTCTTCTTCTCCCTTCTTGTCCTCGGCCTTTTTCTGCTCGGCCTTGGCGGCGGATTCCTCCTGCTCGGACAAACGGGCCATCTCCTCCCAGGAGGCGCGGTCCTCGTCTGTGAGTTCGTTCTCCCAAACTTCGCGCGCGGCGCCAGCGAGGATACTCTTATCGACCTTGTATTCCTTGCTGAATACTTCGGTGAAATAATCAAAACCACTGCGATACTTGGCGCTCATATGTCCATGTCTCCGCTACGTTCTTCGTGTCGTTTCGGTAACGTGGTTTATTGTGAATCCACCACGGGACGACCCTAGCACGTCCGTTTATCATGAGCAATTGCCCGGGATTAACATCGATGCCGAGATTCCGGCGCGGGCAGGGACGGCGCATGGGGCCAATGCAGCGGAGTTTTGCCATAAACCTTGAAAATAGCATAGTTTAGGGGTTGTGAACTCTTGTCTGGATGTGATACAAGTCATCAACAAAAGTGTGTCCGTGATTTTTTTTGCGGCAACAGCCTCATTCGCAGGCCCATACAACGCTACTCCGATGGAAAAAGAGCTCGTCAGTATTGCAGACATGGCTGCGGCTACCGGGATTGAGGAAAAGGATGTACGTCGGTTCGTATCCGAGTATCCCGATCTTATTACTCCTGCTACGAGCTCGGGGCGGACGCTTTACGAAGCCGAGGTCGTTGAGGTGTTGTCGCGTATTCAGGAACTTGCGGGAGCAGGACTTTCTAAACAGGAGATCGAGGACGTGCTCAAACGATCTGCCGGCTCTCCTTCCGAGGAATCGTTGACCGGACAGGACGCCGGATTTGCCGATTCGCTCAAGGATGCGGTCAAAGCCGGCGTTGCGAGTGGCATTCATGCCCTTGTCCGGGAATTGCAAATCACCAACAAGCGGCTGGCCCTTCTGGAGTCCAAACTGGACGCCGCCCTGGCGCACCCTTCGGGCGCCGGCAAGCGCACGGAAAGCGGCGAGTGGCTCGGAGCGTCCATGGTTGGCGGTCATGTCCCCCATGCCGTTCCAGAGGACAAGGAAGCCCTCACCCTGTTCGAACCCCCCCTGGAAGAGCAGACGCCCGAGCAGGGGTCGCTCTTCAAGCGCGAGGCCAAAGCGGACCACAAGCCTACCGGCGCGGAGCCCCAAGCCGGGAAGGAACCGGCTCCCGCGACGGTCCAGGCCGCGCCTTCCGCCGGGGTTGCCGAGAAAATCCCAGAAACCGAGACCGCAAAGGACATGGGCGCCGGCCTCAGCCAGGAAGTGCCCATGGTCGCTGAGCCCCCCCTGCAGGAAGAGACGGCCAAGACCGCGTCACAGAAGGCCGAAGCCGTGGCGGATATCCAGGAGGCCCTGGCCGAGGCTCCGCCCAAAGCTGAAAAGGCCGAGGAAGAGCGCAAGGCTGCCGAGGCCAGGAAGGCTGAAGAAGAGAAGAAAGCCGCCGAGGCCAGGAAGGCTGAAGAAGAGAAGAAAGCCGCCGAGGCCAGGAAGAAGGCCGAGGAAGAGCGCAAGGCCGCCGAGGCCAAGAAGGCTGAAGAAGAGAAGAAAGCTGCCGAG
>JBMCLC010000126.1:0-5529 GCA_048614715.1 Oceanidesulfovibrio sp. | reverse complement strand
GCGCCACAGGCGGCGCCGGCGCCCTGCTCTCCCAGAAGATCAAGGCGGCCGAGATCGTTGCCTACGAGGACCTCGGCCCCGAGGCCATCCGCGCCCTCACCGTGGAAGAGTTCCCCGTGACCGTGATCAACGACAGCCACGGCGGCGAGCTCTACGTGACGGCCAAACGCTGAGCAAACCGCACTACAAGATTGAACGGAAAAAAGCCCCTGCCTCACGGTGGGGGCTTTTCAATGAGCCTCCGGCGGCCTGGGACCATTGGTCCCCGGACCCAGATATCGGGTCCAGCGTGCGGTGCTCCCTGGTGAGTATCTCAAGGGACAAGGCCCCTTGGTTTATACAATGATATAACCAGTTGTTCTACAAGAGCTGCACCTGCAGCACCTGAATATGCACAACGCGGGTGCCGTCGCGTTTTTCCACCCGCATGACCTCGGCGGCTATGCGGCTGTCGCGCCGGGTGATGTCGCCGAGACGTGCCTTGTCCTCCGGCGGCATGGATTCCACCACGTAGTCCGTGTCCACCACTCGGCCATAGGGAATGAAGCGCAGCCCCTTCGCCGTTCGTACGAACCGGCCGCTCAGGTCGAGAACATCGCCCGCGCGAGCATCCTGAAACACTTCCGGCGCTGGCGCGGATTCTCGTTTCGGCTGGATCGGCTCGGGCGTCAACGCTGGCTCGCGCGGCGCGGCCGGCTCTGGCGTCCGAGCCGCGGTGGACTCTCCGGCATCGTCATGGGTGGATACCTTTTCGCCCGTGATCACGGCGATGACGTCGCCCACCGTGGGTTGTCCGGACACGTGGCGATTGACCACCGCGTCCTCCACCCAGACGTAGCCGTCGCCCTTTTTCTCCGACCAGTAGACGCGATTCTCGTACCCGCCGTCCGTGCGTTGCAACACGGCGACGATCTCGGGAGCGCCGTCTCCGTTCACGTCCCTGAGGCTCAAGCCCCGGACAGTGACCGGAATTCCCGGTCCACGCATAATGGCGAGCGGTTCGGAACCGTCGTAGAAGGCAAAGTCCACCTCGCTTTGCGCGCCCTCGCCGGACAGAAGAGTGAGGAAACACACCCTGTCACGGCCCGGTATGGTCGCCGCCGTTGAGTGGATGGGCGAGAGCCGCATGCCTGGGAACTCGTCGCTGAACACGGAGGCCGGCAGGTACCGGCAATCCGTCCCGGAGATGTCGTCGTCCGCCACTTCCGGCGCGGGCTCGGAGGCATTCGCGGCCGCGGCGTCCGTTGCGTTTGCACCGCGTATGGCATAGCCGTCCGCGTCCCGCGTTTCGTTCTCCATGGCCAACTCGCGCAGGGCTTCGGCCACGGGATCATCCGCCGTCGCGTTGTTCTCATCCGGCCGGGGCAGCGGCGGCAGCTCTTCCACCGCATCCAGTCCGCTGGCGTTCGATTCCGGCAGCATGCCATTTTCTGGTTCCGAGATGATGATGGGCGCCTCGGCCGCTGCCGGCCAGTCCTCCTCCCCGCCGCCGTCTTGGGGAGCGGTCTTAGCTCCAGTCCCGGGAATGTTTGCGTTCTCCGCGTCCGGCGTTCCCTCCGCCGCCATGGCTTCGGGCGCGGGCGGCAGGAGCTCGAAGCCATGGTCCCCGCCGATGCGTCCGGTGATACCTGTTTCCGAGCACACGCCCAGCCACGCGGGCGAGCCTGTGTCCTCGGGCAGCGCGCCGCCGTCCGCCACCATGGAGACCTCGTCCCCGCGGGCAAAGCCGGTCAGTTGCATGGGCGCCGCATCATCCGGTGTATACGCGGCGTCGAAGAGCATTTGGTCGCCGGCGGTTCGCAACCCGGTAATGGCCAGTGGCCCCTGCGAGAGCAGCCGGCCGCTGGCAGCGGTGACCACGGCGTCGAACCGCGCCCCGGATTCCAGAAGAGGCGCGCAGGGCGCGGCCCAGGCCATGGACAAGCCCAGAACAGACAGGCTCAGAAGCATGAGGCAAAAGATTATGGGAATTCGTGGTTTCATGCGGTTCCTCGGGGCATGCTTCCGGATCGCCCGCAGGGCGATCCGCAACGCTTCTGACGTTTATGTACCGGGGCATTGTACCCCAAACCGTCCCAAGTCCCAACCGCCGTGTCGGGCTTAGGCCCGCCTGGGGTCGTTTCCGCCGCGATCCGCACGGAAATCACGCACCAGTCTTTCCAGCTCGGCCAGGTGATCCTCTCCCCCGTCGTCAGGCGGGCCATACCGCGCCTGAACGTAAAGATTCGTAATGGCTTGCACCGGCTGCTCCAGGTCCGGCCGACTCCGCGCCACGGAATCGGCAAAGGCTTGGGGAGGCTCATGCGCCTGACGCGCCATGCCGGCGCGCGCCAGCTTTTTCGTAAACCGCTCATAGAGCGCCACGGACTTGTCCCTGGCGGGGGTTCTGGCTCCACCCCACATCCCGCTGTACGCAGCCCCGGCCAATACGAGGCACAGCAGCGTGGCCACGAGAACTATCGCCTTGCCGCGCATGCTTCGGAAATCCACCCCCAGCCGCGAAAGGAACGACAGCTGGCGCTGGAAATCGTAGCCGAGCACCCATGTCTGCCAGCGAAAGCTCACCATGTCCCAGGCCATCTGGATGAACGCGACGACCTGGCGCACTCCTTCGATTCCGACCAGATTCCGGAGCAGTGAATCATTCCACCCCCGCAGCGCCTGGAGCGCTCCCTGACTTATGCGTTCCGGCGCAGCCGCTCCCGTGGGGTCTACGCGCACCCACCCGCGTCCGGGCAGCTGGATTTCCACCCAGGCGTGGGTGTTGAGACGGCGGACCATGAGGTAATCGTCCAGATTATTGAACTCGCCCCCCTGGTAGCCGACGACCACCCGCGAGGGCACGCCGGCGGCGCGCATGAGATACGCGTACGCCGAGGCGAAATGCTCGCAGAACCCGGCCCGCGTCCGGAACAGGAACGCGTCGATCGTATCGGTTTCGCCCAGGGCTGGCGGTTCGAGCGTGTAGACGTATGGTTGCTCCGCCAGATACGCCAGACCGCGCTTGGCGCGTTCCGCCGCAGGCTCGTTCCGCCATTGCGAGGCAAGCTCCCGCGTTTGCGGATTGCCCGGCGGCAGCTGGAGAAACACGTCCGGGTCCACGGCTCCGGGTATGTGCGGGACTTCCGCACCGGCTACGGAGGCGCCCGTATAGGAGGTGTGCGTCCGCAGGTCGCTGTTGGCGCGGACGGTCCAGTTGCTGAAAATTCGGGCGCTCAGGTCGGATTCCACCTCACGCACGACGTCCAGCACGGGAAGAATACGGTCTGTCCTCGGTTCGAGCAGCACCGTGTACGTGGTAGCCCCGCCCGCGGCCGGAAGAGAGCCGGCAAGGGGCCGCGGCTCCACGACGTGCCATGCGCGGCCGTCGAACAGGCTCAATGTCCGGGCTCGCCAGTACTGCAGGTGCGACGGCACGACAGAACCCTCGAACCGCACGCGAAAATCCAGGTTTTCGTCCATGGCGTAGCCGCTCAGCGAACCCGGCTCCATAACCGCGGCGAACCCACCCCCGCGTGAACCGGCCTCGTATCCGAGCATTCCTTGCGGCAATCGCGGAAAAACGAGGAACAGGACCACGGCAATGGGCACGGACATGACGACAAGCCGCAACGCCATGCCCAGGCTGTGACGGATTCCGGCGGCGCCAAGCGTCTGCGCTTTTGATGTCCCGCTGTCCGCCCGAGTTCCACGCCGCCTGGTGAGATCGGTCAGGGTGGCCAGCAGGAGCACGACCATGAAGGCCACGTAGGCCGTGGCGAACAGGGATTCCGTATAATAAACGCTGCCCAGCACGAGGAACAGTGAAAGGTAGACCGTAACCATGCGGTCCCGATGGCTGCGCATCTCCATGGGCTTGAGGCCGAGTAGCACGGCCAACGCGGCCAGCCCCAGCCCGAAAAGGTTCGTGAAACCTACGCTCAAAAAGACGGCCGAGTTGCCCCCCACCGCCAGAACGACGAGTAGATTGGGACCGGGCATGGGCCACCGGCGGACGCGTCCCAGCACCGCGTATGTCCAGAAAAACAGACACCAGACAATAAGCCACGGCGGCATCCGCAGCAGGTGCGGGGCCAGTGAACACACCAGCACCAAAACCACCGTGCCGAAGACCCGGATATCCCCTGGGGCGTTTGCTCGGTCAGCCATGCGTCCTCTTCGCGTGCGGGCCGTCCAGGCCGAACAGGGCCAGGGCTTCCAGGCAGCGCCGCCTGTGCGGGCCGCCGCGCTCCTCGCCGCTGACGGACGGCGGCGGTATTTCCTTGCCGGGTATGCGCAGACCGAAGTCTACATTCTGGCGATCCAGTTCCAGCACCATGCCCGTGAGCAGGGAGAGCCTGTGTTCCACGCCGCCCTCCACAATGGCGTCATAGTCCAGAATCATGGACGCGCCGCGCAGGCCGTGGAATGTTTTGGTGAACAGCCCCTGGCCCCTGGTGGAGGCTTTCCAGGCTATTCGCTGGGGCGGATCGCCCCGCCGGTAAGGGCGGATCTCGCTGAAGTCCTCCACGCCGGGCCCTTGCGCATCGCCTTCGCCGGCGCCGCCGGAAGCCGCGGGCAGCGCATCCCAGCGCCTGGCCGGTGCGGGGTAAACAAGGCACGCCAGCCCCGGATCGCGCAACGTATGCGCCCGGAACAGGGACAAAGGATATTCCGTGACCACGTGGACCGGTCCCGGCTTGAACCAGCCGCGGTACGGCGCGGCTACAGCCATGCGAACCCGTGCTCCACGGACGGCGGGCACGTCGTAGGCTGTATCCTCGTCCGATGGCTTGGCGCGGTCTGCCAGCAGGTATACGGATTTGACGTCCCGAGCGGCGCTGACGTCCAGCTCGAACACCGCCTCCTCCCCGGCGAACACAGGCCTGGCGCGAGCCGGGCCGATATCCACGGACTTCGCGTTGGTCCAGGTGAGCACGGCGGAGCCGCCCGCCGCTCCCGCGAGAATGAAGACGAAGATGAAGCCGACGTTGTTGTTGTAGTTGGAGGAGCCCCAGAGCATGCCCAGCAGCACGGCCACGAAGACCCAGCCCATGCGCGTCAGACTGATGCTGATGCGATGCGGGTCTCTGGTGCGGCGGAACATCATCCCTCGTGGCCCTTCGCAAGGGGTCAGGGTATGGGAACGCGATCGAAAAGGGCGCGGAGCGTTTCCGGCGCCAGTTCACGGCGGTCCCGGACATCGCGCAGACGGTGTCCCACCACCGGCAGCAGCACGGCCTGCACATCGTCCGGTGTGACCATTCTGCGGCCGTGCACGAAGGCCCAGGCGCGCGCCGCGGCCAGCAGGGACAACCCGGCCCGGGGCGAGAGCCCCACCGCTATTTCCGGCGCGCTACGCGTGAACTCCACCAGGTCGAGCACGTATTCCAGCAACGGTTCTGCGGCGTGCAGCGAGGCGGCTTCCTGCTGCAGGGCTATGACCTCCTCGGCCGTGACCAGCGGCCGCATGCCGGCGGAAAGCTGGCGGGCGTCCCCCTGGACCAGTAGTTGCCTCTCGGCTGCGCGGTCCGGGTAGCCGAGGCTCAC
>JBMCLC010000125.1:0-5550 GCA_048614715.1 Oceanidesulfovibrio sp. | reverse complement strand
TTCCTCCATGACGCCGGACTTATGATCCTCGCGTCCCATATTCACCTGAATGAGCACGGACTGGGTTACGTTCCGGTCCTGGGCCGCAATATGCAACTTGCGGGCCAGCTTCGCTGAGTCCAGGGAGTGCAGCAAATGAAAACGGCCGACGATATCCCTGGCCTTGCGGCTCTGCACGCCGCCCACGAAGTGCCAGCGCACACGTGTGTCGTCAACCTCCTGCTGCTTGGCCAGTGCTTCCTGGACATAGGATTCACCGATGTCGAACTGCAACGCGGACACAGCGCGACTCACCGCCTCGGCAGGATGCTTCTTGGCCACGGCGATGATGGACACGTCCTCCATGGAGCGCCCGGCCTGAATACAGGCCGAGGCCACCAACTCGCGGACGCGGGCGAGATTGGCTTCGATGGGAGCGCACTCTGGTGCCATTTTTTTGGAGGTGATCGAAAACCGGGTGATCGCCTGCCGGGTGTGTCGATCGCTGCACCCCCGGAACAGCTGGAAAAATCATCATCAACCGACAGAATAAAAACATAGCAGCCGGGACGGCGCGATACAAGGCCTCAGCCCAGGCCGAGTTGGCGCAGCATGGCCGGGTTCTCCGTCCAGTTCTCCTTGACCTTGACCCAGACCTCCAGATGGACCTTGCGGCCAAGCATTTCCATGAGCTCGTGCCGAGTCTTGGTGGCGGCCTCCTTGAGCACGCCGCCGTTCTTGCCGATGACGATGCGCTTGTGAGTCTCGCGCGCCACGAAGACCACGGCGCTTATGGCCACGCGGCCGGTCTCTGGGTCTTCATCCCATTCCTCCACATCCACGGCCAGGGAGTAGGGCACCTCCTGCCGGGTGGCCTCGAAAAGCTTCTCGCGTAGAAGCTCCGCAGCCATGAAACGCATGGGCGCGGTGGACACCTGGTCCGGCGGGAAGAGAGGAGGTGACTCGGGCAGATGCTCGATCATGGACTCGATCAGCGGTTGCAACCCCTCTACGCGCAGCGCGGATATGGGGAAGAGCGTGGCGCCCGGCAGTAGCTCGGCGAGATCCTGCATGATGGGCAGCAGCACGTCCTTGGGCTTGACGATGTCCACCTTGTTCAGGGCTACGAGCAGGGGCCGGCCGGAGTCAAGCAACGTCTCGGCGAACTCGCGGATTTCATCCATGAATATATGGGTGCGGCTTGCGGCAAAGGCCATGTCCAGCACGAGAACCACCACGTCGGCGCCGGAAAGCGCTTGCCAGGCGGCCTGAAGCAACGCGCGGTTCATGCGGCCGCCGCGGTTGTGCAGGCCGGGTGTGTCGAAGAATACGAGCTGGGCGTCCTGGCGCGAGAGGATGCCGGTCACCTGCGTGCGCGTGGTTTGGGGTTTGGAGGTTACGATGGCGACCTTCTGGCCGACCATGGCGTTGAGCAGGGTGGACTTGCCGACGTTGGGCGGACCGAGCAGGGCGATCCACCCGGCGCGGTAGCCCTCAGGCACGTCGAGGTCCTCGGGCATGGCTATCTCGCGGCCTGGCAGGGAGGACGGGTCGAAGTTCTCGGGATCGAACCCCAACCCCTCGGGCATGAGATCGTCGTGCTCGCTGAACTCTTCGGATTGGTCGTCTTCAGGAAAGGCGTCATTGTTTTTCGTTTCGTCGTTCATCCTTCGGGAAGTGTCTCAGCAGGCTGGGTTAGTCAAGGGCAGAATCGGAGAATGACCGATAATTCAGGGAATCGCTTGAGCCATCAATATGTTTACGATATGAAAACAACATACAAAGGGGAGGCAATGGTCAAGAAAGTCAAATCAGTACGTGTACCGCCCGAACTCGAGGAACTCGATCTGACCCGGCTGGTCCGGGAGTGCGAAGGGTATCTGCGTGATCTGGAATCCGCCAGCCTGCTCAAAGCGCAGGGTGACGACGATGCCTCCAATGCCCTGCTTGCAGCACGGCGGGACGACCTCGGCCGCAAGGTCGCGCGCATCGTCCTCCAGGCCCGTGCGCGATATGGCCTGCTCCGGCATATCGACAAGGCCGACGAGGACGGCGACGGAGCGGGTGCGTCCAGCTCGTGAGACACGCCCCCTGCTTGCGGCCGCGCTCCGTGACGGCGTCCGGGAAGTATGCCACGTCGTCTTCGACCAGGCTCACGTTCTTGGCTTCCAGCCAGCAGGTCGGAACGTCCGGTCCCTCGATTCTGCCGTCGAAACGCGAAGCGCCTGAGCGCTTTTCGGTGGTGAAACTGTGTACCAGTTGAGCCTGAGCTCGCCGCGCATGTCCTCAGAAAGCATCATGACGGCCAGCATGCGGTTGGGTGTGGCCGTGTTCATGCCGACCCACATGGAGCCGGTTGTGATCGCCTCCGGGGTGTACGGGAGTTTGCAGTTCGGATTGGACAAGCGGGAGAACAGCGCGGAGCGTCCCTCGCGGATGGCCCGACCATGGAGCCCGAGTTGTTGGTGTGCGCGGGAAACGAGCGGCCGGCGTAGTCGCGGGCGTGGATGATGAACCGTTTTTCACGGGAAACGAATCGGCCCTCAAATGTTCCTGGGGGTGCGGTATAACGGGTCTCATGACATAAATTGCGCGTGAAAGAACGTTTGAGGGCAGGGTCGCTCCGGAGCCGCATGGTGTGTTTATGCAGAAAAAGACTGGCGCGGCGAAGCGTGAAGGAGTATGGGGCCGGAAAAGGCGAAGGGGACATATATATAAAGTACGACAGGCCGTAAGCATCTTTTCGAGGTGGATTCATGAGAATTGCGAAGCGACTTCAGGAACTCAAGCCCTCCGCTACCATGGCAGTCTCTGCCAAGGCCATGGAACTCAGGGCCCAAGGCAAGGAAATCATAAGCCTTTCGGTGGGCGAAACCGACTTCCCCACGCCGGAGCATGTCCGTGCTGCGGCCAAGGCGGCCATCGACGAAGGCTTTGCCCGCTACACGCAGGTACCCGGACTTCCCGAGGCCCGCGAGGCCGTTGCCGGCTATTTCAACAAGACCACAGGCACGAGCGCTGAAGGCAAGCACACAATCCTCACCAACGGCGGCAAGCAGGGGATTTTCAACCTGTTCCAGTGCCTGCTCGATCCGGGGGACGAGGTTCTGGTGCCCACGCCGTATTGGGTCTCCTATCCGGCCATGGTCCAGCTCGCTCAGGGCGTCACCGTCACGGTGCCCACCACGGCCGCAAACGGGTTCAAGGCCAGCGTCGACGATTTGAAGGCGGCCGTCACGGACAAGACGCGGGTCATGATCTTCAACTCGCCTTCCAACCCCACAGGCGCGGCTTACTCGCGCGAGGAGATCGACGCGATCATGGAGTTCGTCCTGGACAAGGGCATCTTCGTGATTTCCGACGAGATTTACGACCAGCTCGTGTATCCCCCGGCCGACCACGCCTCGCTGGCTCCGTGGTGGGAAAAGGCGCCGGAGCAGGTGGCCGTGATGAACGGCCTGTCCAAGTCCTTCAGCATGACGGGCTGGCGCGTGGGCTACTGCCTGGCCCATGAGGACATGGTCAAGGCGCTGGGCAAGATCCAGGGGCAGTCCACCTCGTGCATCAACGTCATAGCCCAGAAGGCAGCCATCGCCGCGCTCACCGGACCGCTGGACGAGCTCAAGGCGATGCGCGAAATCTTCATGCGCCGGCGGGACATCCTTATCGAGCGGTTGAACGGCTGGTCCGGGATCAGTTGCCCCGTGCCGGAAGGCGCTTTTTACGTGTTCCCCGATTTTTCCGCGGTGTACGATTCCACGCGGCCGGACTCCACCACGCTGTGCACCTGGCTGCTGGAGGAAGCGGGCGTGGCCACGGTGCCTGGCGCGGCGTTCGGCGAGGACCGCTGCATCAGACTGTCCTACGCGCTGGACGACGCCGTACTCGTGGAGGCGCTGGACCGAATCGGCCGCGCCCTGGGTCTTTCCTGAGCCAGCCCCTGGAACTCTTTGGGCGGTTCCCGTATCCTGCGGCGGATCGCACCGCAGCCGCCCAGGATCGGGATAGGCCCGATTTCGGCGCCTGAAGCCCACAGGAGCCTCCGCACTCATCGCCATGCCCGATAAAAACACGCAGAGCGCGAGCCCCGGCGACGCGTTTACCACGGCGTTCGGATTCACCAAAATCCTGTCCATATCATCGCTTGTGCTGATCCTGACCACGGGCCTTGTCCTGTCCGTGGTCATAGCCAACTCGGCCCGCCAGACCCTGCTGGACAAGCAGGAACAGTTCGCCACCCTGCTGGCCGAGAACCTGAACCACCAGATCTACCGGCGGTTCATTCTGCCAACTCTCATCGGCTTCGGCTCCATTGAGCTCTCCCAGGAGGCACAGTACGATCGTCTCGAGCGGACCATAGAATCGGCCACACGCGGACTGAACATCCGCAACCTGCGCATCTACGACCTCGAAGGCTCGGTGAGTTTCTCCACGGACCGCGAGGAGGTGGGCGACTCCGAGATGGCGGACTACGAGGTGCGCGAGAGCATCCAGAGCATGGAGAAATCCTTTGAGATCACGTCCAAGATCTCCCAGCTTTGGGGCATCTTCATGCTCGACGTGGAGGAGGACTCCGTGGTGCTGCGCACGGTCTATCCCCTGCGCATGGAGGACAACCTCGTAGGGCCGGAGCGCAGAAAAGGGCCGCTCATCGGCGTTCTCGAGTTGCGCCAGGATATCTCGGAAGATTATAAAACGGTGTTGCGTTTTCAGCGCGTTATCCTTGCGGCATCGCTTGTAAGTTCTCTTGGTCTTTTTCTTATGTTGCTTGCGATTATCCGCAAGGTGGACCGCTCCAACGCCGAGCGCATCAAGGAGCGAAACCGCCTGGAGCGCGAGCTGCACCAAAGCGAAAAGCTCGCCTCCATGGGCCGCATGGTCGCCGGCATCGCCCATGAAATCCGCAACCCTCTCGGCATCATCCGCTCCAGCGCCGAACTGCTGCTCAAGAAGACCGGCTCCTCCGACGACCTCCAGGCGCGGATGCTCAAGGCTATTTACGACGAATCCAAACGGCTCTCGCAGACGGTCAACGATTTTCTCGATTACGCTAGGCCCCGCGAGGGCAAACGCGATCCTGTGGATGTGGGCAAACTCCTGGAGCAGGCGCTTGTGTTTTTGGAGCCCGAGTGCGAAAAGAACGGAGTGAAGGTGCACAGGGACTACGTCGGAGGTCCCGAAGGCATCAAGGTGCGCGGCGACAAGGACCTGCTCTACCGCGCCTTCTACAACATCCTGACCAACGCCATGCAGGCCATGGACGGACCGGGCACCATCCATGTGCGCGCCGAGAAAGACGGCGGCAGACTGCATGTGGATTTCATCGACACCGGCCCCGGATTCGACGAAAGCGCCCTGGACAAGATGACCGACCCGTTCTTCACCACCAAGGACAACGGCACCGGGCTCGGGTTGACCATCCTCAAGAACATCGTGGAGAGCCATGGCGGCTCCCTTAGCCTGGACAACGCACCCGAGGGCGGCGCCAGAGTCCGCATCAGCCTGCCTCTCGCCTAGGGGGGCGATCCGCACACCATGTCTACACATATTCTTTGTCTCGACGACGAACCG
>JBMCLC010000124.1:0-5628 GCA_048614715.1 Oceanidesulfovibrio sp. | reverse complement strand
CTCCAGGTTCACAAGCACGTAGAAAGGCGTGCCCACCTCGCCCACGTGATCGTAGGTCGCGTAGTCCGGGTCCGGGAACAGGGGGAAGGCCAGGCTGTACTCATCGCGGAAAAAATCCACCTCATAGGCCGAGTTGCCGACGCCGAGGCCGATGATCTTGAGCGAATCGGCGTGGTCCGAGGCCAGGAGCTTCTCGTGCAACGCCTTCATGTGCGGGGCTTCGCGCTGGCAGTGCGGGCAGTACATGGAAAAGACCTGGATAAGGGCAAAGTCGGCGTTGATGTCCGAGAGGGCGAAGGGCTCGCCGGCGGTCACGCCTAGATAGTCGGCGCCCGGTTGTTCGGCCGGGGGCAGTTGGATGTCCGCAAGCTCCATGGACTTGTCGATGATCTTCTCCTGATCCGCGAGGGATTCGGCAAGCGCGGGCGGCGCTGCAACGGCGAGCACCAACGCGACAAGGCCGATGCGTATGAGCGAAAGCGACGTGTGGCGCATCAATCATTCTCCTCGTTGGGGTGGCCGATCCAGGAAAGGGCGGCGGACACGGCCGGGAAGCCCACGGTGGACGTGCAGGCGAGGATGGCGTGGCAGAGCTCGTTTTCGGACACGCCCAGATCGCGGGCGCGGCGGGCGTGGCTGTGCACGGCGCCTTCGCTGCCGGCGGCCACGGCCGCGGCAAGCTGCACGAGATGCATGGTTTTCTCATCCAGCGGTCCGGCTTCCTTCACGGCCTTGCCGAGGGCCTCGTGGGCTTTCATGTAATGGGGGTACTTTTCCGCTATGCGTTGGAAGTGGCTCGGTTTCTTATCCATGGTTTTCTCCTTGGCGTGTTGTCAGGAATTATCCCCGGGCCGTATGGTGAAAACCGGCACCGGCGAGGAACGCACCACTTTCTCCGCCACGGAGCCTAGAATGAGGCGCTGCAATCCGTGGCCGTGGGTGCCCATGACGATGAGATCGGCCTTTTCCTGGCGGGCTATCTCGACGATGGTGTCGGACGCGTAACCGCCCACGACGCGTCCGGGCTCCACGCGGTCGGAGTCGAGGTGCTCGTCCACGAACTCGGCCATTGTCCTCTGGGCGCCTTCGATGACGGATTGTGCGAAGCGGTTCGTTTCATTCTCATCCACCTGGAGTATGTGGTAGCCTTCGTAGGACGGCGCCACATACAGGGGGATGACGCGAGCGTCGAAGGCTTCGGCGAGGTAGAGAGCCCTGGCGGCCACGGCCGCGGCCGCGGGCGAGAGGTCGATGGGGCAAAGGATGGTCTTGATGTTGATGTCGCTCACTCTCTGTGTCTCCTTGAACTGTTTTCAGACAGAACTATAGCCTGGAATGCCCCTTGGTGCGCAAGTTCTTTTTACTCGACCCGCAGCAGGGAAGCCCGGCGTCTCCCATGGGGTTCCAAACGCAATATGCGTAGAGTTACTATCCGAATTCCAGCGGAGTGCGGTAAAAAGTACTTTTCAACAATGTAAAGATGTTGTATTAAAGAAGGTATTGAATGTCTGAACCATCTTTTGGTCTTCTTGTAGGTTTTCCCCGATGCGCAACCCCTATAGTGGTGTGATGCGGGCCTTCGGGGAGATGCTTTTTCAGGAAGAATTGTCCCAGGAAAAACTATCGCGGAAACATGAAGGGTAGGCTTCGTGGGGATCATCAACATACAGGATGTCAAACCAAAGATGGTGCTCGGGGCCGATCTTTATGCTCCGAACGGGCGGTTTCTGCTGCCCAAGGGCACACGGCTGACCAACAAGCATGTCCGGGTGTTGAGCATCTGGGGAGTTCCCGAGGCGGACGTAGAAGGATGCGACCGGGAGAAAACCATGGGCGAAGCCATTGCCCAGCTTTCCCCGCAGACATTGCAGGCATGCGAGGCCCGAGCATCAGAGCTTTTCAGCCGCGCGAATCTGGGACACGAGGCCGTACGCGAACTCTATCAGATCTCGCTGCTTCGTTGCGCGGAAAAATCCATCCACGGAGACGATACGCCCGGCGGCCGCATGGACAGCGATGCGATCCAAAAGGGCCTGGATCGATGCAAGTCGAACGGGGAAGAAATCCCCTCGGCCATGGAGCTTGTGCAGCGACACGTGAACCTGGCCTCCCTGCCGGATATCTACTACCGCATCGTGGAGGTCATCAGCGATCCTACAAGCTCGGCCGCCACGATATCCGATGTCATCTCCAAGGACGTGAGCCTCTCGGCCAAGTTGCTCAAGCTGGTGAACAGCCCGTTCTACGGGTTCCCGAGCAGGATCGATTCCATCAGCAGAGCCGTGGCGCTGCTCGGCTTCAACGAGCTCGCCACCCTGGCCCACGGCATCATGGTCATCCGCCACTTCCAGGACATGCCCCTGGAGTGTCTGGACATGCAGAGCTTCTGGAAGCACTCCGTGGCCTGCGGGCTCATAGCTAGGTCCATTGCAGGACGCAGGCCCGGGCTATCGGAGGAGCGTTTTTTCGTGGCCGGCCTGCTGCACGACATCGGACGGCTGGTCATGCTCAAGGAGATTCCGCATCTCATGAGCAAGGTGCTGATCCACGCTGCCGACAACAATCTGGAAACCTGGCGGGCGGAACGCGATATCCTTGGTTACGACCACGCCATGGTCGCGGGGCTCTTGCTGGAAGAATGGATACTGCCTGTGGATCTGCGGAGCATGGTGGCCAAACATCACCACCCGGCGCGGGCCGAAAACACCTTCGAAGCATCATTCATCCATTTGGCGGACCTTATGACAATCGCCATGGAGATGGGATGCAGCGGCACGTATTATGTCCCACCCCTGCACGCTGATGTCTGGGACATTCTCGATCTGCCTCAGGGATTGCTGGTCACGTCGGTTCGGCAAACAGATCGTCAGCTCGAAGAGATAGTGTCGATGTTTTTCTCCGGGCAAAGAGATGAAAGATAACATGGCCCCTTTCAATCCGGAGCCGTACGAGGAGCGGATCAAGCGCCTCGAAGCAGAGCGCCGGCGCGCCCTGAACGCCTTGGAACTTTCGGGCTCCATGGGTTCGTTCGCCTCCAGCCTCAACAAGCTCGACAGCCCCGTCCCCATCCTCCAGGAAGCAGCCAAGAAAGTCCAGTCGCTCATCCGTTTCAAATGGATGGCGCTTTACATGGTCAGCGAGGCGGACGCCGATTTCGAACTCGCCGTCTGCTCTCCTGAAAGCATGCGGAACCGTGCGGAGGAAGAGGTCGACGCGCTCATCCAAAACCATACGTTTTCCTGGGCCCTGGGGCGCAGCAAACCCATCATCCTGCAGGCCCAGACCTCGGACGCTTCGCTGCTGATCCATTCGCTCTCCACCATCTCCCGGGTGCGCGGCATGTTCCTGGGAGTCCTGGACCAGCCCAAGGAGACAATCCTCGACCCCTTCCTGTCGCTGCTGACCATCATTTTCTCCGGCGCCGCCCATGCCTTGGAAAGCTACGAGCTGTACGGCTGCATCAGCGAGATGAACCGGCAGCTCGAAAAGCAGGTGGAGGAACGCAGGCGCGAGCTGCATGAAACCAACACCATGCTCGCCGAGGAAAAGAGCAGAAGCGAGGCCGTAGACCGCGCCCTCGAAGAGAAAAACGACACGATCCGCGCGTTTTTCGAGGCGAGCCAGGACGGCATGACCATCATAGACAGCCAGGGCGTGGTGGTGGATATAAACAAGAAAGCGGCGTCGATGCTGGACCTGGAGCCGGAGGATATCCTGGGCAAGCCCCTGAGTGAGTTGCTGCCCTTCGATTTCTACGCACCGCGCCAGCAACGGTTTCGCGAGATCATGCGCCGCGGCGAGCCCATCGTTCTCGAGGACGTGTACGACGACCGGCGCTATGAGTTGTCCATTTCGCCATTGAAGAGCGCCAGCGGCGACGTGGATCGCCTGGCCTGCCTCAGCCGCGACATAACCGAGGACCGCGCGATGCACAATGCGCTCGCCACGGCGCGGGATGAAGCGCGCGCCGCCAGCAGGGCCAAGACCGATTTCCTGGCCAACATGAGCCACGAACTACGCACTCCACTGAACGGCGTCATGGGCATGACCCAGCTGCTGCTGGCCACCAAGCTCGATGAGGACCAGCGGGAACACTGTCGGAACATCATGTACTCGTCCGGCAGGGTGCTGCGCATAGTCAACGACCTTCTCGACCTCTCCAGCCTGGAGAACGGCAGGCTGGCGCTCAACCCGAGGAGCTTTTCCACCCGGCGTCTCTTCGCGTCCATCTGCGAGGCGTTCGCCACCCAGGCGCGCTGCAAGGGGCTCGAGTTCTCCTGCGAGTTCGATCCGGAACTCCCGGCGTCCCTCATTGGCGACGCGGACCGTCTGCGCCAGCTCTTCATCAACATCGTGCACAACGCCGTGACCTTCACCGGCTCGGGCCGAGTGGCCGTGCGCATAGGGCATGATCCGGGTCTGTTGTCGGAACCGTGTCGGGAAGGGTACGTGCCCTTTGCCTTCAGCGTTCAGGACACCGGGCCGGGAATCGCGGCCCACCACCATGATACAATCTTCGAAAGCTTCACCCTGGCCGAGGATTTCGTCACCAAGCGCAGCGGCGGCTCCGGCATGGGCCTCGCCATTTGCAAGCAGCTGGTGCAGCAGATGAGCGGAGTGATCATGGTGCACAGCGAACTCGGCATGGGCAGCGAGTTCAAGGTGTGCGTCCCGTTGCCCACATCCCAGGCCGTCCTGGCGGCTACGGCGCTAAACAGCGGGCAGGAGGCTTCAGGGTTGTCACCGGCCCGGGTGCTCGTCGTGGAGAGCGTCGCGTTGCAGGGCAACTCGCCCGTGCGGATACTCCACGACGGCGGCGTCACTGTCAGCCAGGCCTCCGGCAGCGCGGAAGCACTTCAGATGCTGAGGGAGGCGAGGGTCGATCTCGTGGTTCTGGACATGCAGTTTTTGCCGAGAAGCGGACTGGACATAGTCCAGGCTATCCGGAGCGGCAGGCTCCCCGGCGTGAACCCGAAGCTGCCCGTACTCGCATTGAGCGCGCTCTCCGGAGACGGGGACCGGGATCGCTGCCTTGCCGCCGGCATCAACGCGGTCATCGTCAAACCCTACGATCCAGAGGCCATGCTGCGCACGGTGCAAGGCATGCTGGTGGATCATGGCTAAGGCATCTCAGAGCCAGAAGAGATGCGCCATGCAGGTATCTGAATCGATGAACGGCTGTATCAGTCGGGAATCGTGTTTCAGGATGAACATCCACTAGCCCGAAACCTTCCTATCAGTGCGCCTTATCGTCCAAAAGACCGACCATTGCGGTCCGTGTCGGGACATCCCGCATGGTGGCGAGCAGGTCATCGCGACCAAGCCTGCGCAACTGCACGACCGTGGCCAGGGGCTTGCCCTCCGGCGTGGGCAGCGTGCCAAAGGGCAGACGCGCCAGACGACTGCTCGGCGGGTCTGCGGGGCCTATCCAGATGGTTTTCAGGCCAGGAGCCGCATGGCGCACAGGCGCCCAGAGCAGCGAGTACAGCTCCACCTCGGCCAGGCCCAGGGTCAAGGGGCCGCCCTCGTCTCCGGCTTCGCGGGCCGCGCGCCATGCGGTGATTGTCTTCTCCACGGCGTCCACCGGCCCGTAGTCGATCACATGCACCAGGTGCGTCGTTTCAGCGG
>JBMCLC010000123.1:0-5673 GCA_048614715.1 Oceanidesulfovibrio sp. | reverse complement strand
CTGAAACGCGCCGCGTTGCTCTACGATTCCGAGAGCGAGTACTCGTTGAACCTCACCCGCAGCTTTGGCCGCAAATTCGTGGAGCTCGGGGGCACAGTCGTCCTGGAGCAGCCCTACCGCTTTTCCGACAGCAGCTACGGCCCGCTCGTGAAGATGGCCATACAGGCAAAGCCCGATCTGTTATTCGTGGCCGGCCACGATGAAAGCGCGATCATTCTGCGGACTGCGGAGGACATGGGGCTCGACGCCGTGTTTATGGGCGGAGACGGCTGGGACACGCCGGGTTTTTTCACAAAGGGGGGAAACACCCTGTCCCAGGGGTATTTCACCACCCATTGGGACCGCGAGCTCAACGGTCCGTTGCACACGAAATTTCTGGAGTATTGCAATATGCCGGAATCCAGCTCGGCCCTGGCTTTCGACGCCGTGTTGCTGGCGGTGGAGGCGTTGCGGCGAGCCGATCCGAAGGACCACGCATCCGTGCGCGACGCCCTGGCGTCCATTCAGGATTTTCGAGGCGTCACCGGCCTCATGGACATGACGGCCTGGGGGGACGCGATCAAGCCGGTGGTGCTCAAGCGGATTGTGAACGGTGAGCAGCGCCTCGTAAGGCGATACATGCCGTAGCAGGCTGTCGGATAAAAGCCCGATCGTTGCGCCGCGTCAGAAAGAGTGAACGTCACAGACTGTAAATATGCTTCGATTATTATCGCGCCACGCCTTGAATATTGTGCGTCAGCCTGCCGAAGTGACTTTTCCAAATGATCGGGATGAACAAGTGCGGACCCCGAAAGCCATGATGGCCGCTATGCGCCACAGCAATCCGGTGACGGCGCGCGGGCGATGCTCCGGGCCGCGGAACACAGTCGATACGGACCGATAGGTCTCCCCCAACGCGCAGGAACACGATGATACAACGACGCTTGCGATTCAAGTTCAACCGCGCGGTCATCGCGGTCTGCCTCGGCGCCTCGGTTCTTTTCGGGGGGACGTTTTTCTACCTCGATCAGCGCTACTACAGGACTTCCCTCGATCATGTGGAGCAGTTCCTGGAAGCGGTTTCCAGGCAGAGCCGCATCGGGGTAGCCTACGCGCTGTACAGCCGGCAGGACCAGGCGCTCGCTGCGATTCTGAACTCGCTTGCCTCGGTGGATAACGTGCTGGGTGTCCGTGCGTACGACAAGGACGCGAACGCCGTGGCCGAGGCGCTCGGCCCGAGGGGCAGGGACATGCGCGACGGCGACGACGCGATGGGCGTCCAGGGAACGGAGCTGTTCCTGCTTCGCGCGCCCACGCTGTCGGCCGAGGAACTCGGCTCATTCCAGGACGAAATCTATTTCCACCGCATCGAGCTGATGGACGTACCGGTGGGCCGCTACCTCTTCGCGATACAATCGCTCGGCACACAAACCCAGGGTTATCTCGAAATACTCTACGATTTGAGCGAGATCACCGAGAACAGCCGCGTCGGTCTGCTGCTTCTCGGCCTCACTCTCGGCGCCATGATGCTCAGCCTGGTGCTGTTTCTCAACACATTGCTCTCCTCCCTGGTCCTCCGGCCGGTGGAGATGCTGAGCAACGCCATGAAGCGGGTGCGGGAGGGCGATATCGGCCTGCGCCTGGGGTCCGGCTCCAAGGACGAGATCGGCGAGATGGCCGCGGATTTCAACGACATGTCGGAAAAGCTCGAGGCCAAGCAGGAATCACTCATGGCTTCGGAAGCCAAGTACCGCTCCCTGTTCGAGAACGCTGTGGAGGGCCTGTTCCGGACTACCATGGACGGCCGCATCCTCAGCGCCAATCCCGCCATGGCCCAGATACTGGGCTACCCTTCCCAGGAGGAGCTGATGAGCGAGGTCCGCTCGTTGCAGTCGTCCTGTTTTTTGGACAGGGACCGGCGGCAGGAGCTCTACGAGCAGCTCAAGGTCCAGGGCGTGGTGCAGGATTTTGAGGAACGGGTCCAAAGGCGCGGCGGCGAAATCATCTGGGTGGCGTTTTCGGTGCGCGTAATTCCGGGCCTGGATGGCGAGGCCCTGTTCCTGGAGGGCTCGCTCATGGACGTGACCGAGCGAAAACGGGCCGAGAGCCTGGAGCGCGAGAAGATATTGGCCGAAGCCCAAAGCCGCGCCAAGAGCGAGTTTCTGGCGGCAATGAGCCACGAGATACGCACCCCCATGAACGCAATCCTCGGCATGACCGACCTCGCCATGGCCTCGGGGCTCAATCCCCGCCAGTGGGAATACATGCAGACGGTCAAGGATTCGGCCTTCCACCTGCTCACGGTCATCAACGACATCCTCGACCTTTCCAAGATCGAGGCCGGCCGGCTGGAGCTCGAGCCAGTGGATTTCGATCTTGAGGAACTCGTGGACTCCATAGCCAAGTCCATGGCCTACCAGGCGCGCAAGAAAGGGCTGGAGCTGTATCGCTCCCTGGACACCAAGGCCCCGCGCTATCTCAAGGGCGATCCCGCAAGGCTGCGCCAGGTGCTGCTCAACCTGGTTGGCAACGCCATCAAGTTTACCGAGCGCGGCCGTGTGGTCATCCGCGTCAACCTGGTCTCAGTAGATGACAGCTCCAGGGCAGGGTCCCATGGCGAATCCCGGCCCATTTGCTTTTCCTTCTCTGTGCAGGACACGGGAATAGGTGTGCCGGCCGACAAGCAGAGGGACATTTTCGACAGCTTCACCCAGGCAGAAGGCTCCACGACCTCGCGCCGCTACGGCGGCACCGGACTCGGTCTGGCCATCTCCAGGCAGCTCGTAAGTCTCATGGGCGGCGACATATCCTTGCAAAGCACGGTGGGCGAAGGCAGCACCTTCACTTTCACCGCGAATTTCAGCGAGGGGGACTCCGAAGCCGTGGAAAAGGTGGACAACCTGCTTGCTGAATGGGGCGAACGCCGCGGCGCCTTGAACATACTGCTCGTGGAGGACAACCCGATGAACGTGAAGGTCGCAGAGCTCCATCTGAAGCGCATGGGCCATAACGTTCTGGTGGCTGATCATGGCAGGCACGCCCTCGAAGTCATGGAGACCTTGCCGGGCAACGCCTTCGACATCGTGCTCATGGACCTGGAGATGCCTGTCATGGACGGTTTCGAGGCCACGAAGAGAATTCGCGGCGCGCAGGCGAAACGGGGCGAGCAGGAAACCGGCCCCAACCCGCACGTGCCGATCATCGCCATGACGGCCCACGCCCTGATGGATGTGAAGGATCGGTGCCTGGAGGTGGGGATGAACGATTTCGTGCCCAAGCCGGTGAACTTCGCCGACCTCTCCGCCGCCATCCAGCGCGCCATTTTTCCGGATATCGAAGAAGCAACGCGGGTCGGACGGATGGCCGAGGGGCAGACGAGCATGCCGTCGTCAGAGGTCATGGCGTCTCTGATCAGGCAATCCAGGGAAAAGGGTTTTCAGGCGCAGCCTGCGGCCGTGGGACCGCCCGAATGCGGTGACACAACCGGTTCTGGCCCGGAGCACTCCCGGAGCGTGGCCAATGGCCAGGCAGGAGGCCCACCCGTGCTGGACAAGGATAGCGCCGTACATATCCTGGGCATAAACAAGGAGCTGTTCGGCCCGATTTTCGAAAACTCCATGCGCGAGGTGGTCGCGTTGTTCGATTCCATGCAGCAGGAATTCACGAACAGGGACTACGAAGCCGTGGCCCTATCGGCCCACACCTCCAAGTCTACGGCCGCCACAATGGGCGCCATGGAGTACCACGAGCATGCCGTCCGTGTGGAAAAAGCGGCCCGGGCCCGGGATGGCGATTCCCTCGCGACGCGTCTCGAGGCCTTGGGATCGGTTCTGGAGCGGCTCCAGGCGCGTGTTGCAGCCGACTCAGGGGACTGAAGTCCAGGGCCGCCGGAAGCTCCACGCCTTTCACCATCCGTATCTCGTCGGGCGTTTTTATGGGAGACGTGTGCACGGACGCTCCTTGCTGATGTATGGTGGTTCTTGCTGCACACTGAATACGGAGGATGAGAATGCTGGAAGTGCGGGGAATACCTGACATCAATATCGTCGAGATCGCCCTGGACGGCAGGATCAGCCGCGAGGATTTCGACAGGGCAGTGGACATCATCAACGCGAAGATCGACGAATAAGGCAGCGTTCGATTGCTGGAGGAGATCAGGCACATCGGCTCCTTGGAGCCGTCCATGGTCTGGAAAGACCTCAAGTGGGCCGTCGCGCATTTCAGGGATATCTCCAAGACAGCCGTCGTTGCCGACCGCAAGCGGGTCATCGCCGCCAGAAAAAAAAGGCCAGGAGAACCATGTTCCCCTGGCCGCCGTAAGCAGAAAAACTTGTATTCCTAGAGCTTGGATTTGAGGACGAGGTCTGTGATGGGGCCGCGGGAGCGATCGCCCTTGAGCACGATGTGCGCGTAGTTGTTGAACCCCTTGAACTTGCGAACGATCCAGTTGAGCCCGTTGTTGGACTCCGAGAGGTAGGGGTTGTCCACCTGGCTCGTATCGCCCAGGCAGAAGCATTTGACCCCTTCGCCCATGCGGGTGAGCAGGGCGCGGACCTCGTTGCGCGAGAGGTTCTGCGTCTCGTCCACGATGACCACGGCGTTTTCTATGTTCATGCCGCGGATATAGTTGAGCGGCAGGATTTCGAACTTCTTGGTGTTGTAGCGCAGCAGATCGTCGTTGGGGTTGAGGAAGAGCTTGTTGGCCGGCCGCTGCTCGTGGAGTTTGAGCAGCAGATCGTGGATGTATTTGACGTATGGCTCCATCTTCTCCTTGATGTCGCCGGGCAGGTAGCCGAGCTTGGAGCCGAGTTCGATGGTGGGCTTGACGATGTAGACCTTCTCGTAGAGCCGCTTTTCCAGCACGAGGTAGAGGCTGGTGGCCAGAGCCAGGAAGGTTTTGCCGAAGCCGGCTTCACTCTGCATGGACACGAGGTCGATGGTCGGATTCTGCATCAGCATGAGAGCGAGGTTCTGGTACACGCTGCGCGGCTTAACGTTCCACATGGATATCGGGTAGTTGATGCATTCGTCGCCATTGGCGCCGTGAAACACGGGCTTGCCGTCCACCCAGGTAAAGCAGTTGGTCACGGGTTTTTCGCCGTCTTCCACAAAGCCGGTGTAGAGCTGGGATTCCGATTCGAATGGTTTGGAGTCGCGGAACTCCTCGCTTTTGATATGCGCAAGACCGGCCTGGAGCTGGAGAATGCGGTCGTTGGTCACGAGGATGGGGTCCTCGAGGGTGGTGCCCTTGATCTCCTTGAGGATGTAGTTGTCCACGATCTCCTCGGTGAACGGGGAGATGGAGGCGTCGTTCTGGATGAACTGGATGGTGTCGCGATGCTCCAGCAGGACGTCCACGACCTTGGCCACGATGTGGCGGATGCGCTGGTTCGTCTTCAGCTGGTTGAGCTCGATGAGAACGTGGTAGGGGATGAAGATGTTGTTTTCGTTGCCGTTCTTCAGGTTGACGATGGCCTGCGGATTCTCGATGAGGACGTTGGTGTCGAGGACGTAGTTTTTCTTGGTCATAGCGTGATCGCCAATGGGCTAAAGGCCTGGGGGACATGATGTCGCCGGCCGGCTGCGGCGCCGGATCGGCGAGGCCGTAACCAAAACGGGAAAGCCGCGGCTGATATGCCGTGCAAACCCGAAGACGGGACGCATGGAGGATGAGGGAACGGAGGCGGCGGGATT
>JBMCLC010000122.1:0-5683 GCA_048614715.1 Oceanidesulfovibrio sp. | reverse complement strand
AAGAGATATCGAGCGCCTTGCAGGAACAATTGATGTCCATCCTTCCCAAGCTCAACGAGAAGGAGCGCGACATCCTGGAAAAACGGCTACTGGCCGACCCGCCCGTCACCCTGCGGGAGATCGGCGAGAAATACGGCATCACCCGCGAACGTGTTCGGCAGTTGGAATCCCGTCTGCTGGAGAAACTGCGCGACCATTTGACTCAGGAAATCGATGACTTCTCCTCGGACTGGATCATACGAAACGACTAGCCGCCGAAGCGGAAGGGACGCCATAGACGCGCCTGGCTCCGCAAGACAGCCAATGAAGACACAACCCTCCCTGCGGCGCCGCCGCGCCTTCGGCCTCGCGCCGGCCCTGGCCGCCCTCCTGGCCGTACTGAGTCTGGCCGCTTGCCAGCCCAAAAGCCAGACCATGCGGACAGAGGACTGGGACCTCTCGCCGGAGGCCACGGCCACGTACCACTACCTATTGCTCCAGGACGCCAAGCGGACCCAGAACGCCACGGTGGGCCGCTACGCCATCGACGAGCTGCTGACCATCGACCCATCGCCCGAGATCATCGCGGAAGCCGCCGATTTTCTTTGGAAAACCGGAAATTCCGAGGACACGCGCACCATCCTCAAGCTCGGTACCGAGGAATACCCGAAAAACATCGACCTCCAACTCATGCTGGCCCAGGTCTATCTGGCCGAACGCCAGTACGACGAAGCCCTGAACACCCTGGAAGGCTATCTGGCCCAGAACCCCGAGGACATCGAGATCCGCCGCCAGCTGGCCGATCTGATGATGCGCAGCGGACGCAACCTGGAAGCCCTGCAACTGCTGGAGACCATCCCCGAGGAGAAGATGGATCCCGAGCTGGAGTACCTCAGGGCCCGCAGCCTGGGCGGCCTGAAGCGCTACGGGGAAGCCATCGACCTGCTCGAAGGCCTTATCGAGAACGATCCAGACTTTTTGGAGGCCTGGGCCGAGCTCGCCTACATCCATGAGGAAATGGAAAACTACGAGGCCGCGGAACAGGCCTACGCCAAGCTCAGCACCCTCGGCGAGCCTTCGCGCGACCTGCTCCTCCGGCTTATCGAGATGAACCTGAAGCTCGGCCGTGTGGAGCGCGCCCTCAAGTACGTGCGTCAGGGCCCGGAAGAACTCGCCTTCTATCTGTCGGCGACCACCCATTTCGTGGAGGCGAAGCAGTACGAGGCAGCGCGCGACCTGGTTCGCGACCTCCTCAAATCCCACCCGGAAATGGAGGAGCTCTACTTCACCCTGGCGCTCATCGAGTACGAGGGCTTTAAGGACCCGGAGGCCACGGCCAAGGCCTTGCGGAGTATAGCCGAGGACAACCGTTTCTACGAACGCGCGCAGCGCTTCCGCATCCACCTGCTCAACGAAAGCGGCGACACGGAGGGAGCGCTGAAGCTGGCCCGGGAGATGCGCGCCGAAATGCCGGAGGCCTTGGACTTCTGGCTCATGGAGTCGCGTCTGCTGGAATCCATGGGCCGTCTCGGAGAGGCTGTCGAGCTTGCCCGCGAAGCCGTGGAAAAATGGCCCGAGAACACGGACGTCCTGTTCAACCTCGGCAGCCTGCTGGACACCACCGGCGCCAAGGACGAGGCCATCGCGACCATGGAGCGGATCATCGCCATAGACCCGGACCACGCCGACGCCCTGAACTACGTCGGCTATACCTTGGCCGACCAGGACCGCGACCTGGAACGCGCCTTCGACCTCGTCTCCAAGGCCATGATCCTCAAGCCGGACAACGGCTATATCGTGGATTCCCTGGCCTGGGTTTACTACCGCATGGGCCGGTTCGAAAAGGCCTGGGAACTCATCCAGGAAGCCTCGAAGCTCACCGGCGAAGACCCGGTGATCTGGGAGCACTATGGCGATATCGCCAGGGAGCTCGGCAAGCTGGACCAGGCCCGGATGGCCTATGGGAAATCCCTGGAAATGCTTGAGAAGAATTCGGACAAGGAACGGCTGCGCAACAAATTGAGCGACCTCTGACGCCCTACCTGCACCCCACCATGACCATGCCCATGCACGACCATACAATCCGCCCCGGCCGCGCCCTCCTCTGCATGGCGCTGGCGTGTCTGCTGTTTTTGCCCCTGGTGGCCTGCGCCCCGAGGCACGCCCCCGGTCCGGAGGCGGACGCGCCGCCGGAAATCCGCTTTTTCCGCCTCGCCCAGCAGCGCTGGAACGTGTTTCAGAACGCCATCCAGGGCGCGCCGCAGGGACCGCTCGACTTCAACGCGGCCGCCTCCCTCAATTACGCCTCGCCCTCCTCCAGCCACCGCGTGGTTCTCAACTTCTACGGCTCCACGAACCTGCCCCTGCGGCTGGACCTCGCCGCCGGCATCGGCACCACCATAGCCCACTGGCGCGAGGACGCCGAAGGATTCACCGCCTACGTGCCCGAGGAGGAAACCGCCTACATTTTCCCGGACAGCAAGGCCGGCATGGCCGCTTTCGGACTGCCGCTGCCCTACGGGCTGCAGGATCTCGCCCAGTTGCTCACCGGCCGCTGGTCCGCGCTCGTGCCGTCGGAATACGAATCCGCCGTGGCCGTGGACGAGAACCGGCCGGAAGGCCCCATCCGCTATGCCCTCCAGGGCCCCGACGGCCGCTTTCAACTCACTCTGGACGAAGAGGCCCTTCCCACGGCATACACAAGCCCTGGGGCCGAGTCGTGGGAGCTGACCTTCACTCGGGTGGAAAAAGGCCCGGCCGGCCTGATCCCCGGCCGCATCCGCATGGTCCGCTCGCCGCAGGAAAAAGCGCTGCTCTTTCTCAAGGATCTCAGCATCCTGGAAGAGGCTGTTTCCGCCGAAAAGCTGCGAATCGAACTGCCCCCGGGCACGAAACAAAGGATCTACGCCGCACCCTGACCTTCGGCCCCGGCTAGTCGAACGACCTGTTCCGCCGGCGCGTACGCTCGCCGGCCGAATGCATCAACAGAACCCGACCAAGGAGCGGCAATGGACTTCGTCTGTCTGGCAAACATCGTCTATCTGGGCTCGGACCACGCCGGCTATCACCTCAAGCGTGGAATCCTCGACCACATCACCTCCCTCGGCGCAGCGACCGAGGACCTGGGCACGCACACCACGGACAGCTGCGACTACCCGGACTTCGCCGCCGCGGTGAGCAGAGCCGTGGCCTCCAAGGACGACGCCCTCGGCATCCTCATCTGCGGCACCGGCCAGGGCATGGCCATGACCGCCAACCGCATGCCCTGCATCCGCGCCGCCGTGTGCACCAACGAGTTCGCCGCGCGCATGGCCCGCGCCCACAACGACGCAAACATCCTGTGCATCGGCGAGCGCGTGGTGGGAGCCGGCCTGGCCGCTTCCATCGTGGAGACCTTCCTGTCCACTGCTTTTGAGGGCGGCAGGCACCAGCGACGCATCGAACGCATCGACACCCTGGCCAGCTGCTCCTAGGAGGATGGTCCCATGATCATGGAGGCTCCGGACCGCAACCTCGCTCTCGATCTCGTGCGCGTGACCGAGGCGGCTGCTCTGGCCTCGGCCCGCTGGCTGGGACGCGGCGACAAGAACGCCGGCGACCAAGCCGCCGTGGACGCCATGCGCGTCTCCTTCGAATCCCTCAACATCAACGGCTCCATCGTTATCGGCGAAGGCGAGAAGGACGAAGCGCCCATGCTGTACAATGGCGAGGTCGTGGGCACCGGCGCCGGCCCCCTGGTGGACGTGGCCGTGGACCCGGTGGAAGGCACCAGGCTGCTGGCCTACGGCCGGCCCAACGCCATCTGCGTGGTGGGCATCGCCCCGCGCGGCACCATGTATGTGCCGCCGCAAAGCTACTACATGCAAAAGCTCGTGCTCCCGGCCGAGGCCGCCGAGGCGGCTGACCTGGACGCCCCAATCGGCGAAACCCTGACCAAGGCGGCGCATTGCCTGGGCAAGGACGTGGACGACCTCGTGGTCTTTGTGCTGGACAAACCGCGCCACGCCGAACTCATCAAGGAAATTCGCGCCGCCGGAGCGCGCATCCAGTTGCACACGGACGGCGATGTCATGGGCTCGCTCATGGCCGTGGACCCGCGCTCCGAGGTGGACGTCATGGTGGGCACGGGCGGCACACCGGAAGGCGTGCTCTCGGCCTGCGCCATCCGCGGCATGGAAGGCGCCATGGTCTGCCGGCTCGATCCCCAGTCCGACGCCGAAAGGCAGACCCTCATCGACTCCGGCGTGGACCTCTCCGAAGTCCTCACCGAAAAAACCCTGGTCCGCGACGAGAACGTCTTCTTCGCCTGCACCGGCATCTCCAGCGGCACCTTCTTCCAGGGGGTGCGCTACCACGGCCGCGGCGCCACCACGCAGTCCCTGGTCATACGCGGCAAGACAGGCACCGTCCGCTATATCGAATCCCACCACAACTGGGACAAACTCATGCGCATCAGCGCCGTGAAGTACGATTAGGGACACCCCGGCCATGCACGAAGCAGTCATCGACGCTTTCCGGTCCTACCTCAACACGCCGGCCACGGAGCACGCCCTGCTCCTGACGGGGCGCTGGGGCAGCGGCAAGACCTTCCTGTGGCGGAACCACCTGGAACCCGCCGCCAAGGAAACCGGCCGCCCCACCGCCTACGTCTCCCTGTACTCCTGCAACAGCCTGGAGGACATTACCGTGCAGCTCTACCTGGGGCTGATGGAGGCCCCGGCCGAGGATTCGGTGCCGGGCTTTCTGCGCGCCGTGTCCGGCACGGCGTCCTTCGCCTTCTCCTTTTTTCGGGAGGAGCACGGCCCGGTGCTGTCCGAGGAGTCCAAGAAGAAGGCCCGCGAGACCACGGTGAGGAACCTGGTGATCTGCTTCGATGATCTGGAACGCTCCGCCATCCCCGTGGAAAAGCTCCTGGGCTATGTGAACGAACTCACGGAGCGCCACCGCTGCAAAGCGCTCATCCTCTGCAATGAAGAGGAAATGCGAGAAAGGGACAGCTACGAGAAGTTCAAGGAAAAGACCGTGGGCCGGGCCATAGCCGTTCAGGTGGACTACCCGGAGGTCGTGGCCTCCATCATCGGCCAGTTCGCGGAATCGAGCGCGTACCACTCATTCCTCCAGGAACACGCCGACACCGTGGTGCAGATCTTCGAGCGCTCTGGCACGCGCAACATCCGCCTCGCCCGGCTCGGCCTTTCCTGGATGCACATCGTCTACACCGAACTCAAGGGCCTGAGCACCTTCCACACCATCATCTACGGCGCCAAGCTGCTCAAGATCGTCATGGCCTGCTGCTTCGAGCAGATGTCCCACCTCGTGGCGCGCGATGATGTGCTCGCCGACATCTTCGCCGAACGCGGCCACATCGCTTCCATGGAGCACGAGCCAGACCCCGGCAGCACCAACGCCTACATCGCAGATTTCCTGCGGCGCTACTACGTAAGCGACGTCTCGGAGTTCTTCACCCCCCGCTTTCTGCTGGAGTTCATGCGCGACGGCACCCTGGACCGCGAGCGCATGCGCGAGGAACTGCCCCTGCCCAAGGTCACCGACCCCATCCAGGAATCCGTGAACCTCTTCCTCTCGCAGGACTACCTGGGCCTGGACGACGAGACCTTCGACAAGCACCTGGCCAACGTGCGCATCGCCGTGGAGCGCGGCCGCATCGGCTCCCTGCGCGAGTACGCGCGGCTGTTCGTGGTTT
>JBMCLC010000121.1:0-5713 GCA_048614715.1 Oceanidesulfovibrio sp. | reverse complement strand
TTGCCGGTCCGAGCACGAAGACCACGCCCACGAGCAGCAGCAGGATGACGGAGAACACGCGCATCACCTGGCGGGCGGACATGCCCATGAAGTTGCCCACGACCTCCGGGATGGACTGGCCCTTGGAACGCACGGAGAGCATACCGCTCATGTAGTCGTGCACGCCGCCGGCGAAAATGCAGCCGAGCACGATCCAGAGCAGGGCGGATGGACCGTACAGCGCGCCCAGGATGGGACCGAAAATGGGGCCCAGACCGGCGATGTCCAGAAGCTGGATGAAGTAAACCTTCCAGGTGGGCATTGGGATGAAGTCGCAATCATCGCGATACTCGCAGCACGGCGTGGGTCTGTCCGGCTGGATCACGAAGATGCGCTCCACCACCTTGCCGTACACGAAGTAGCCGGCAACGAGCGCCAGAACGCAGATGAAGAAAAATGACATGGATGATCCTCCCGTGAAATAGTGATAACTCGCTCGCCGTCCTTTATAGGACGGTATCCTGTTCCAGGGAGGCGTTGTCTCCGAATCGACACAATGACGGCGCGAGTGGTCGCCAGGAAGGAGCGAATGCGACAGAGTCAGCGATGAAACGCATTCCGCGGATAGGCCGCGGCGTCTTTCTGGCTTTGTTCCTCGATCACGGCGTCCGGCGATGAAAAGGCGGTGCTTGGGATGGTCAGGTGGACCCGGGTGCCTTTGCCCGGCGCGCTTTCTACGGCCAGGCTATGCTCGGGGCCGAAAAGCTGCTCCAGCCTGGAGTTGCAGTTGCGCATGCCGATGCCCGCTTCCAGGTGCTCGGCGTCCTGCGTTCTGGAGAGCATCTCGGCGATGGTTTCCGGAGTCATGCCTACGCCGTCGTCCTCCACGGTCACGCGCAGCACGTTGTCCTCCACCCGCGCCAGGAGCCGCACCACGCCGCCGGATTCGCGACCCAGCACGCCGTGTCGCACGCCGTTCTCCACCAGGGGCTGTACAAGCAGCGGCGGCGCGAGCCAGGCTTCTGCCGCCGGGTCCACGTCCTCCTCGTAGCGGATGCGTTCGCCGAAGCGGGCCTTTTCGATGGAGATGTAGGAGCGCTCCTCGGCAAAGGGAATGAAGCCGCGGGAGCTGTCCAGGCTCTGGCGCATGTAGTGGGAAAGGTCCAGCAGCAGCTCGCGGGCCTGCCTGGGCGAGGTCCGGCAGAAGGAGGCGATGGTGTTCAGCGAGTTGAACAGGAAATGGGGGTTGATCTGGGCCTGGAGCCGCCGAATTTCCGCGTGGGCCAAAAGCTGGTTCTTGATCTGGATATCCTCCAGCTCGAGCTGGGTGGAGAAGATGTCGGCCAGTCCCTTGGCCAGCTCGAAGCGGGTGTGGTCCAACGGCTTGTCCGCCGAACCGTAGAGCTTGAGGCAGCCCACGATGCGCGATGACTTGCGCAAGGGCACGATGATCGCCTCGGTGAGCGGGCAGGACTCCACGTCGCAGCCGATCTGGCTGCGGTCGCGAACGAACACGTCCACGCCGTGCTGCATGGCTTTCTTCGTGGCCTCGGTGCGGATGGCGCTGCCCGCGGTATGGTGGTCCACGCCAAGGCCCACGTGGGCGAGCACGCGGTCCCGGCTGGTTATGTCCACGGCCGCCACGGGCACGAGCTTGTAGATGATCTCCGCGGTGGCGCGCGCGGACTCCGGGTTGAGTCCCCGGCGCAGCTTGCCCACTGTCTGGTTGACGATGGAAAGGATCTGATGGGCCTGGCCCGAGTCGCGCTTGTCCCGAAAGCGGAGCTGCATGGCCAGAAGCTCCACGAAAAGCGCCGCGCCCAGAGCGTTCACCACGATCATGGGGCCGGCGATGATCTGCACCAGGGCCTGGGCGTCTTCGTATGGACGCGCGAGCAGCAGTACCAGAATCATATGCAGGGATTCGCCGACCAGGGCTATGGAGGCGGCCCATCCCCAGCTCAGACGGCGGTTGCCCAACCGTTTCGCCACAAGGCCGGCTGCAAGACCTTCCAGAATGGTCGCCAGCGAGCAGGGCAGGGCGCTGAACCCGCCGATGTCGATAAGGTAGCGGTGGGCGCCGGCAATGATCCCCGCGCCCAGCCCCATGGCCGGCCCACCGAAGAGCCCGGCCGTGATCACGCCCATGGCCCGCAGGTTGGCGTAGGACTGGAACACCGCGTTGCCCGTGTACGTGCCCAGGATGCCGAACATGCCGAACAATACCATCTGCGCGACCCAGAGCCGGCGCGAGGGTTTGCGCGTGAGACTGATGCGGCCCACCGGGGTGAGCGTGAGCACGGCCAGGCCGCCGGCCAGGAGCAGGCCGAAGCGTTGCGACAGGATGATGAACAATTCGGGAAGATAGTCAGGCAGCATGGTCATTTCCGATGGAGCGGCTCAGGCAAGGCCGAGACGCTGCTTCAACTCCGCCACGCGGCTGCGTCCCACGGTTACCTGCGTGCGCTCCGGGTCGTCCAGAACAATGATGTACTTGCCGCTGTGGTAGGGGGCCACTTCACCCACGCGTTCCAGATTCACCATGGCGGAACGGCCGATGCGGAAAAAGGAGTTCGCTTCAAGGCGCTCCTCCAGCGCGGCCATGGTGGTCACTCCGTGGAAGGGGAGGCGGGTGTCCGGCGGATCGTGAGCCACGCGGGCGAGCACGCGCTTTCCATCCACCTCGAACAGCAGCACCTCTTCGGCCGGGGTCAGCCGTATGCGGCCCTCGCGGATGAGGGGGATGCGGTTGCGCTCGGCAGGCGAGCCCCCACGCAACTCCCGGAGCAGCCGCGCAAGGCTTACGCTTCCCTCGCGCGCGTAGAACCGTCTGGCCCCAAGCCGCTGGCGGACGCGGTCCAGGCATGCGGCGAGCCGCTGCTCGGATACGGGCTTGAGCAGGTAGTCCAGCGCCTCGGCTTCGAAGGCCTGCACGGCGTACTGGTCGTAGGCGGTGACAAAGACGAAGAACGGTGGGTCGTCCAGCTCCATGGCCAGCTCCAGCACATGGAATCCGCCCATGCCGGGCATCTGGATGTCCTGGAAAACGAGGTCAGCGCCCTCGGCGTCCAGCAGGTGGAGCGCTTCATCCGCCGTGGCCGCCTGCCTGGACACCACATCCGCGTGGTCCGCCAGGAGAAAGGCGAGTTCGTCGCGCGCCGGCGCTTCGTCGTCCACGATGAGCGTTCGGATCGTCATGGGCCACACATACGACCGGAAAATACCTTTGTCCATGCATCCGGCCTGTTGGGGATAGCGACCACGAACCATCGGTTGGATTGCGCCGCAAGAACCAAAGTGTCCTTGCTCGGGGCTGGTGGTATCACATCCGCAAGTTGATTTGTAAGCAAGGACACCATGGACGACATCACCTAGTACGGTACAGAAGAAAAGCGCTGGCGGGCCATGGCGTCGCGAGACGCAAACGCGGAAAAACGCATTCCGCTACGGCATGAAAAGCACGGGCGTGTACTGCCGGCCGGGGTGCTCATCCCGGCTGCCCTGGCGCGAAAACGTGGAGTTTTTCGATACATGGCAGGAGGCCGAGGCCGCTGGCTACCGGCCATGCAAGCGCTGCGAACCGGATGCGGATGCCAGGCCGGACCGCATGGCCGAACGCGGGTCCAGGCCTGCCGGATGATCGATGAAGCAAAGACACCGCCCTCTCTGGATGAGCTGGCCAAGCCGCCGGCATGAGTCCGTCTCACTTTCAGCGCCGGTTCAAGAACATTGTGGGCGTCTCTCCCAAGCAATACGCCGCTTTCGGACAGGCGCGGCGGTTCCGCGACAACCTGGAGGCCGGCATGAGCGTGACCGATGCGACATACGATGCAGGATATGGTTCAACGAGCCGGGTGGGGCGAGGCGCGCAAGAAGCTGCTCCTGGAACGCGAAAAGGGCTGTGCGGAGCCAGAGAGGGCCGCAACGTCATCGACGGAAAGCGGATAGGAACTCAGGTCGCAACTGCCGCGTTCGCCGCATGCAGGGCGGCGCCCAGAGCTCCGACCATTTCCGGCTGTTCCGGCACAATGGGCTTTTCGCCGAGCGCCTCGGTCACGAGCGCGACCACGCAGGGATTGTTGGCCACGCCGCCGGCAAAAAGGACCGGGCGGTTCAACCCCACCCGGCCCAGCATGTTCATGGTTCGTTTGACGATGGAGGCGTGCAGTCCCAGGGCGATGTCCTGCGGTTCGTATCCCCGCGCCATGAGCGAGGTGGCCTCGGTCTCCGCGAACACCGTGCACATGGAGTTGATGGCCAAAGGCTTTTCACCCTGCAGGGCGTATGAGCCGAAGTCCTCTATGGCT
This sequence comes from Oceanidesulfovibrio sp., assembly GCA_048614715.1. GTDB lineage: Bacteria > Desulfobacterota > Desulfovibrionia > Desulfovibrionales > Desulfovibrionaceae > Oceanidesulfovibrio. The sequence continues at coordinate 1,427 of JBMCLC010000121.1, read as the reverse complement.
ATCTGGAAGACATTGGCCACGTGTTCCAGGAACTTGCCGGTTCCGGCGGCGCAGCGGTCGTTCATCTCGAACTTGAGGACCTTGCCGTTGCCCGCCAGGCTGATGGCTTTGGTATCCTGTCCGCCTATGTCCAGCACCGTGCGAGCTTCGGGAGCCAGCATCGAAGCGCCCAGTCCGTATGCCTTGATCTCGGTGATGGTCTGCACCACCGCGCCGCCGTTCTCCGAGAGCGCTTTGGCCGCCAGGGCGCGGCCATACCCTGTGGCGGCCATTGCGGAAAACTCCACGCCGGCCAACAGCGTTTTGATCTGGCCGAGGGGGTCGAACGTGGTGGGCAATCGACGTGTGAGAGCAGGCTCACCGCGCTCCAGGCAGACGAGCTCGATGGAGCGCGAGCCGATATCGATACCGGCGATCATACGTTTTCATCCGTTGCTGGGGCGTAGCGCACAAGCTACCTGAGCATTTCGGTGAATGCTTCCACGCGGGTCTTGAGCTGCTCCACGTCTTCCATGGAATAATCGGTCTCTATGGCCAGGGACGGAATCTCCTCCGCGTCCAGCCGCTTGCCCAGCTTTATTGCTTCGTGGCCGTAGGGCTGGCAGAACATGAGCGAGTACTGCACCACGCCGTCGGCGTTGTACTCCCGAGCCATGTCGGCAACATTGTCCATCCGCTCATCATTGGGCGTAAAGCAGGCGCAGTCGATCTTGAGATAACGGTCCACCAGAGCGTCGATCATCTCCTCCACGGTCTCGCCGGACTCGTCCACGAGATCGCGAGTGTTGCGCGCGCCGATGCAGGACTCCTCGCCCACGATGACCGCGCCCGCGCTCTCGATGACGTAGGGGAGCTTCCAGTTGGGCACGGCCATGGGACAGCCTGCGAGCAGCAGCCGGGGCGTATCTTTTGGAGCGACGCCTTCGCGCGCCGCGATGCGTTCCTCGATCTGGTCGCAGAGGGCGTTGATGGACTGGGTGAAGCGGACCGGGTCATCGTAGAAGCTGACCTGGTTTATGAGCAGGGCGTCCCGTCCGGAGATGGGCGCCGGGTTCGCGGCACGCAACGTATTCAATCGCTGCAGGGCGCGGCGGCGGTCATTCACGATTCGTATCGACTTTTTGAGGCTCTCGGCCGTGATGGTCTTGCAGCTGAGCCCCTCGACGGCGTCCTTGTAGCGCAGCACCTCGGCCTTCCAGAGTTCGCGGTCGCAAGCGCGCTTCTGCTGCGGCACTTCCATGACGTACATGGGCGCGTGGGCGGCGAACGCCTCATAGGCCTTCTTCTTGCCGTCGCAGGTGGTTTCGCCCACGATGAGGTCGCAGGACTCGGTGAAGGGACAGATTCTGGCGAGCTTGAAGCCGATGAAGGATTTGATGAGCGCGCAGGTGTTGCGCGGCACGAGCTGTTCGGCCAGCTCGGTGCCG
>JBMCLC010000120.1:0-5733 GCA_048614715.1 Oceanidesulfovibrio sp. | reverse complement strand
GAAAAGCACAACTCGGACCACGGGCACGACATCAAATTCTTAGAGGCGCGGCTCGACCACGACACTGTCAAACTGGCCAAGGGGTTTCCGGTTGTTTGCGCCTTCGTCAACGACACCCTGGACGCGAACAACCTCGAGTACCTCAAGGAGCACGGCACCAGACTCATCGCGCTGCGCTCTGCCGGTTTCAGCAACGTGAACATCGAGAAGGCGGAAGAACTGGACATTACGGTGATGCGCGTGCCTGAATATTCTCCCCACGCCGTGGCCGAACACGCCCTGGGGCTCATGCTGGTGCTCAACCGCAAGATCCACCGCGCCTACTACCGCGTGAAGGACCAGAATTTCTCGCTCCAGGGGCTCCTGGGCTTCGACATGTTCGAGAAAACCGTGGGCGTCATCGGCGTCGGCTCCATCGGCACGGTGATGTGTCGCCTCCTGCTCGGCCTGGGCTGCCGTGTAATCGCCCATGCCAATCACGAAAAGGACGAACTCAGGCACCAGGGCGTGGAATTCGTGTCGCTGGACACTTTGTTGGCCGAGTCGGACGTCATCACCCTGCACGTGCCGCTCACCCCGGAAACCCACCACATGATCGACGCCCAGGCCATCCGTACAATGAAGGACAACGTCATGCTCATCAACACCTGCCGGGGCAAGGTGGTGGACACGGCAGCCGTGCTGGACGGGCTCAAGAACGGGAAGATCGGCTACTTCGGCATGGACGTGTACGAGAAGGAGGGCAACATCTTCTTCCGCAACCTTTCGGAAGAGGTCATCACCGACGAGACCATTGCCCAGCTGATCCTGATGCCCAACGTGCTCATCACCGGCCACCAGGCCTTCTTCACGGAGGAAGCGCTGAGCAGCATCGCGGAGACCACGCTGCGGAACATCTCGGACTTCGAGGCGGGCAGGGAAAGCGGCAACGAGGTGCGCCCGAAGAAGCACACGCAGTGAGCGCCGACGCTCTGTACGACCATTCCGTATGGGCTATGTCTTGCAGTTGTCCAGAATGTTGGACACGAGGGCGCTCGTGGAAAACCCTTTCAGCAGCGGCAGGCTCACCACCAGGCCGCCGTCCGACTCCACGATGTCCGCGCCCACGATCGACTCGATGGGCCAATCCCCGCCCTTGACCAGCACGTGCGGCCGCACCGCTCGGATGAGCTCGTACGGCGTGTCCTCGTCAAAGCCTGTCACGTAGTTCACGCTTATGAGATGGGCGAGCACGTAGGCGCGCGCTTCGAACGGAACCACCGGCCGTCCCGGGCCCTTGCTCAGCCGTCTGACGGACTCGTCCGTATTGAGCCCCACCACGAGGATGTCGCCCAGAAATCGCGCCCGTGCGAGCAGGTCCACGTGGCCGGGGTGGAGGATATCGAAACAGCCGTTGGTGAAGACCACGCGCGCCGCCGTCTTCTTGTGCGCGGCAATGCGCTCCACCAGGACCGAGCGGTCCAGGACCGCCGGGTGGTACGGTACCTCGCCGTGGCCGGGGGTGTGGGCATGGATGAACTCGGCCATGGCTCTTCATGCCCTATCCGCAAGGAGAAGAAAAGTCCCCGGGTAGACCCCGTTTATAAACGCTTTCGGAACTCAGGGAAGCATTGTTCCCTGGCCCCTGATACGGGTCACGGGAGCAATGCTCCCTCGGCACATCAGTCCTTGCGCCGGAGCCGGTTGTTCTCGCCGTACAGGATCAGCTCGGCCCAGTCGTGGCCGAAGGTCAGAGCCGTTTCCTCGTCGTCCAGCACGGTTGCGGGGTCGTAGTCGCCCTCCACGTGATCGAACACCTTCATATCCCGAAGGAACTGCTGGAACTTGTCCGGCTGGTACAGTGCCAGAAGCAGCATGGTGGCCTGCTTGGCGTGCACCGGCCCCACGCCCTTCTGGCTGGCCATGAGCCGCATGGTTCGGTCGTTCATGGCGTTGTATGGCTCCAGCCCCTGGTCGGCCATCCAGGTTTCGGGCACCCATTGGGTGGGCTCGTCGAAGCCCTGGCAGTGGTCCTCGCGGATGACGAAGAACCGTTCGCCGATGCCGCCTTGGACGATGCGGGTGGCGCGGCCCACAGGATAGGTACGGCAGGCGGCCGGCCGGTCCAGATAGACGCGGCAGCCCTCCTCCGTGACGAACGGGCAGGGCCGGCGTTCCATATCATTGCGCATGCGCAGGTGCACGCGGGGGAAGCCGGTGTCAGGGTAGGTGGAAATATCGGTGCGCGTGGTCAGGAAGGTCTCGCTGTCCTCCCCCAGGGCGCGGCGCAGACGCAGCGCATCGTACGGGGTGAGCGACAGATTGAGATCGGCGCAGCAGGCGTTGAAGCACTCGATGCTCGGGTGGCAGGCGAAGCAGAACGACTCGCCATGCTTCAGCTCGGGCAGACTGTTGAGAAATTCCTGGGTTTCGTCGTGTTCGGCCATGGTGCAACTCCTTGGGTGGATTCGCGCGCGACCCTAGATGAAAAACCAGCCCCCGGCAAACGCCTGCCGCGCGTCTCCTTTTGTATTGCGATAGGCTCTGCCACCGGCGCCCACGAAAGGGAGTCATGCTCCCGCGTCTCCTCCCGCGTCCCTACGCCTGCAACGGTTTGCGTCCCCGCGTGACGTAGTAGCCCACCGGCACCACCAGCAGTGTGAAGGCCGTGGAGGCCACGAGGCCGAAGATGAGCGCCCAGGCCAGCCCGGAGAAGATGGGGTCCAGGGTGATGGGCCAGGCGCCCAGCGCCGTGGTGAGCGCGGTGAGCACGATGGGCCGGAAGCGCACCGCTCCGCTCTCCAGAATAGCTTCCTTCACCTCCATGCCCTGGGCCCTACTTTCCTCGATGAATTCCAGCAACACCAGCGAGTTGCGGATGACAATGCCGCCCAGGGCGATCATCCCGATCATGGACGTGGCCGTGAAGAAGACGTTGTTGGTGTACCCGCCCACGCTCTCGGTGAAGAACACGTTCATGAGCCAGAATCCGGGCATGATCCCGAGCATGGTCAGGGGTACGGAGGTCATGAGCAGCAGTGCCATGGAGAAGGAGTTGGTCTGCAGAACCAGCATTATGTAGATGGACACGAGCGCCGCGCCGAAGGCTAGGCCCAGGTCGCGAAATACGCGCAGGGTGATCTTCCATTCGCCCTCGCTGGCCCAGTCCACCTTTATGCCGGGCGGCAACGGCTCTTCCCTGAGCCGTGCGTCCAGGTCGAGCACCGCTTCCCCCGGCGGTCTGCCCGCCATCTCTGCGAATATCCAGACCACCCGGTCCAGGTTCTTGTGAAAGATGGTCTGATCTTCGGCCAATCTCTCGAAATCGCCGAGTTCGCCCAGCTCGATCATCGCGCCGGACTCGGTGCGCACGGGAATCTGCGTGAGGTTGGCCTGGGAAACCCGCAGCTCCCGCGGCAAGATGACCCGGATATACAACGGTTGCCGCTCGTCGGGCAAATGGATGGTGGCCGGGGCGACGCCGCCGACGGCGATGCGCAGAGTCTCGGTGATTGCCTTGGTGGACACGCCGTGCAGCGCGGCCTTCTGCTTGTCCACCACGAAGTTCATGCGCGTGGAGGGGTCCTGGAAGCTGGCGTCGATGTCCGTAACGCCCGGCTCCTCCTCCATCTTGGCCATGAGCTCCCTGGAGGCGGCAATGAGGTCGTCGTACGAGGTGCCGGGACTTCCCGAGACCTCGGCCGTGAGCGTGGCGACCACGGGCGGACCGGGCGGCAACTCCACGATCTTCAGGGTTGCGACCTGCTCCGTGGCAATGGCCTCCAAGTCGTCCCGCAGCCGCAGCACTATGTCGTGCGACTGCATGGCCCGCTCGTCCTTGGACGCCAAGTTCACGCGAATGTCGGCCTGGTGCGGATATTCACGCAGATAGTACTGGCGGACCAAGCCGTTGAAATCAATCGGGGACGAATCGCCCGTGTAGGTCACGTAGGTGGTCACCTCGGGTACGGTGCGCAGGTATTCCTCGAACACGCGCACCACGCGGTCCGTGTCCTCCAGACTGGAGCCTTCGGGCAGATCGATGACCAGCTGCAACTCGTCCTTGTTGTCGTAGGGCAGCATCTTGAGCGGCACGTGGCGCAGGCCGGCCAGTGCCAGCGAACCGGCCAGCAGCGCCAGAACCAGGACGAGCAGCCCGAAACGCATGGCGCGCGAGGAAAGGAACGGCCCCAGTATGCGGCGGTAGTTGCTGCGGACCCAGACCGGCGTGGTGTCTTCGGATTGCGACGTCTCCTCGGCCGAGGGCGCGTCCCCCTTCTCCTCCCGGCGCTTGATGAGGTGGTAGGAAAGCCACGGCACCACGGTGAGCGCGGCCAGCGTGGAAAAGGTCACGGCCAGGGGCACGTTGGCCGCCATGGGCGCCATGTACGGTCCCATCATGCCGGTAATGAAGAACATGGGCGCGAAGCTCACGATGATTGCCAACGTGGACAGCAGCACCGGCGGCAGCACCTCCCGCACCGCGGTGAGCGTCGCGTTGAACGGATCCTGCCTGCGCATGAGGATGTGGCGTTGGATGTTGTCCACGTTCATGATGGGATCGTCCACCACCAAACCCATGGAAAGGATGAGCGCGAAGAGCGTGACCCGGTTGATGGTGTAGCCCAGCAGCATGGAGACGAACAGCGCCAGGGCAAAGCTCACCGGCACGCTCACCGCCACCACGAGCGCTTCCCGCCGGCCCAGGGCTATGGCCAGCAACACCACCACCGTAATAATGGCAAAAAAGAGCGAGGTCAGCAGCTCGTTCACCTTGTTCTGGGCGGTCTTGCCGTAGTCGCGGGTAACCTCCACGCGCACGCCCTCCGGCAGCAGCGGGATAAGCGATTCGGCCCGCTCGGTCACGCGGCGCGCCACATCCACGGCGTTGGTGCCCTGCTTCTTGGTTTCCGTGACCACCTTGCCATCTACCATGGCCAGGGTCACGGCCGGGAAGGCCAGATCGGCCGGAAGGGTCCGGACATTCGCCTTGCCCGTTGCGTTGCCTGGCGCGCCGGGCAGGATGCCCAGCTCGGCCCGGCGTTGTGCATGGTAGTGGGAGAAACCGAGCCGGGAATAGGCCGTGGGCTCGGCAGGGCCATCCTGGATTTCAGCCACGTCCGAGAGCGAAACGGGCTTGTCCTCGAACACGCCGACCACGAGGCTGCCCAGCTCCCCCGGCTCCACGAGGAAGGAGTCCGAGGTCACGGAGAAGGTCTCATTGTCCAGAGTGGCCGTTCCGGCTGTTATGGAGGCGTCCGCGCCGCTTAGGGCGCGCACCACGTCCTGCGCCGAAATGTTGAAGCCGACCAGGCGCTCGGGCGAGAGCTCCACCCGCACCTCCCGCGGCCGGCCGCCCACCAGGTTCAGCCGGCTGATGTTCTCTTCTTCGGCCAGCCGGTTGTAGAACTCCTCGGCGATGCGCCGCAGCGCATAGTCCTCGTAGACGTCGGAGTAGAAGGTGAGCAGCAGGATGGGAACGTCGTTCACCTCGCGCGGCTTCACCGACCAGCCGGTCACGATGTCCGGCACGAGGTCCTGGTTCGTGGTTATGGCGTTGTGCAGCTTGATGAGCGAGCGCTCGCGGTCCTCGCCCACGTAGAAGCGCACCGTGGCCATGGCCATGTCGCGCCGGGCATTGGCGTAGACGTACTCCACACCGTCGATCTGCCAGAGGATGCGCTCCAGCGGCGCGGTGACGAGCTTTTCCACCTCTTCGGCCGAGGCGCCAGGCACCTGGACCATGATGTCCGC
>JBMCLC010000119.1:0-5759 GCA_048614715.1 Oceanidesulfovibrio sp. | reverse complement strand
ACATCGGCGTCGCCGAGATCGACGACCAGCACGAGAAGCTCACAGCCATGATTAACGACCTCTATTACGCCTACATGGAGGGCAAGGAGCGCACCGTGCTCTCGCCTATCATCAACGAGCTGCATGACTACGCCCACTACCACTTCAGAACCGAAGAGAAATACATGAAGCTGCTGGGCGAGCGGTACGGCGACCTCAACCAGCACAGGGCAAAGCATGCCGAGTTCTTCAACACGGTCATCGATTTCCTGCTGCTGTACGTGAACGGGAAGGACACGGAGATAACGCCCGAGCTTCTGGACTACCTCACGGACTGGTGGCGCGAGCACATCATGGGCGTGGACCAGGGGCTGGGCAAAGCCATCCAGGAGATGGCGGCCAGGGGCTGAATACCCGCAGGCCCGTGTAAAAGTCGTGTGCATGGGGGCGGCTACAGGCCGTGAACCCTTGCCCACAGTCTGGGTATCTGTCACAGTGCGTCCTTTCGATACCAAGTGAAGGAGTGAGAAAATGGCCAGCCAAGAGATTGTTGTGGCGGTTGCCGGCGCTACAGGCGCCGTGGGACGCGAGATGCTCAAGATTTTGGAGGAACGCTCGTTTCCGGCCAAGGAAATCCGTCCCCTGGCCTCGGCGCGTTCCGCCGGAAGCGCGGTGGAGTATGCCGGCGGCGAGCTCACCGTGCAGGAGCTCACCGAGGAGTCCTTCAAGGGCGTGGACATCGCCCTGTTCTCCGCGGGCGGTTCCATTTCCGAGAAATTCGCGCCAATCGCCGCGCAGTCCGGTTGCGTGGTGGTGGACAACTCCAGCGCATGGCGCATGGATGCCCGCGCGCCCCTGGTCGTGCCCGAGGTCAACCCGCACGCCTTGGATAACCACAAGGGCATCATCGCCAATCCCAACTGCTCCACCATCCAGATGGTCGTGGTGCTCAAACCCCTGCACGATGCCGCGGGCGTCAAGCGCGTGGTGGTCTCCACCTACCAGGCCGTGTCGGGCACGGGCCAGAAGGCCATAGACGAACTGCAGGGCCAGGTGCGCGATCTCTTCAACATGCAGGAGCCCCGGGTGGACGTGTACCCGCACCGCATCGCCTTCAACTGCCTGCCGCATATCGATGTCTTCCTGGACAACGACTACACCAAGGAAGAGATGAAAATGGTCAACGAGACCAAGAAGATCATGGGCGACGACCGCATCAAGGTCACCGCGACCACTGTGCGCGTCCCGGTCTTCTATGGCCACTCCGAGGCACTGAACATAGAGACGGAAAAGAAGATCACGGCCAAGGAAGCCCGCGCCATTCTGTTCAACGCCCCGGGCGTAGAGGTCTTGGACAACCCGCGCGAGAACATCTACCCCATGGCCATCAACGCCGCCGGCGAGGACGCGACCTTCGTTGGACGCATCCGCGAGGACGAGACCATAGCCAACGGCCTGAACATGTGGGTGGTTTCGGACAACCTGCGCAAGGGCGCCGCGCTCAACACCATCCAGATCGCCGAGGAACTCATGAACCGCGGCCTGGTGCGCGTAACCGACGCCAGTGTATTTGCCAACGGATAGCGAACGATGAAAGAAACTCTCGGCCGCGAGGCCTATCTGGAGCGCCTTCTCGCCGCGCCGCACCCCGGCACGGAAAAGGTGCTCGCCTTCTACGACCATCGCGTGGGCGCCATCTGTATGGACGCCTCGCTCATGCTGCTGCCCCTGGACGACCACCTCGTGCACCGCGGGGATGGCGTGTTCGAAACGCTCAAGTACCTCGACGGCAAGCTCTATCAGCTCGAGCCGCACATCAGCCGCATGCAGCGCTCCTGCAGGGCCATTTTCCTGGAGCCGCCATGCTCCTGGGACGAGGTCGGCGAAATAGTGAAGGACGTGTGCCGCGCCGGCGCTGTGCGTGAGGGCAATGTGCGCATTCTGGTGGGCCGCGGACCGGGCGGCTTCGGAATCTCCCCGTACGAATGTCCGGTGCCCAGCCTGTATGTTGTGGCCTACAAGATTTCTCCCAAGGCCGAGTCAATCTACGAAAAGGGCGCCACCGCTTTCCGCACCTCGGTGCCTGCCAAGCAGAGCTACATGGCCAGGATCAAGTCCACGGACTATCTGCCCAACATGCTCATCGCCCGCGAGGCGCACGAGAAGGGCATGGACTTCGGCTTCTGCTTCGACGACCATGGGTTCCTCGCCGAAGGGTCCACGGAGAACGTCTGCCTGGTGGACGGCAACGGCCGGCTCGTGATACCGGAGTTCACCAACGCCCTGGCCGGCACCACCCTCCTGCGCGCCGTGGAGCTGCTGGGCGACGAAGTGGAGGTGCTGCGCCGCAGCGTGCGTGAATCAGAGCTATACCGGGCAAGGGAAGTCATGGTGGTGGGCACCACGCTCGATGTGCTGCCCATAGTGCGCTACAACGACAAGCCCATCCACGACGTCCGGCCCGGACCCGTGGGCAAACGCATGCGCGAACTGCTGAAACAGGACCTGCAACAGAACGGCATCCCGTTATTTGATTAACTGGCCTTGAATGCCGGGGGATGCTGTCCCCCGGCAGCCCTCTGCCAGGGAGCAATGCTCCCCTGGTGGAAGCCCGAGGGCTTTGCCCTCGGATCGATCATCTCCAAACAAGGAGTTGTCGCGTGTCGGCATCGTCCAGGAAAGCAATTATCGCTGCGCTGATCGGCAACTCGCTCATCGCCGTCACCAAATTCATCGCATCGGCCATGACCGGCAGTTCGGCGATGCTTTCCGAAGGCATCCATTCCGTGGTGGACACGGGCAACCAGCTCCTGCTCCTCTACGGCATAAAGCGTTCGTCCCGCCCAGCGGACCAGCGGTTCCCCTATGGGTACGGGAAGGAGCTGTACTTCTGGTCGTTCGTGGTGGCCATCCTCATATTCGCCGTGGGCGCGGGCCTGTCCATCTACGAAGGCATCGACCACCTGATCCATCCCGTCCACGTGGCGGACCACACCGTCAACTACATAGTCCTCGGCCTCGCCATCGTGTTCGAGGGCTACTCGCTGACCATCGCCATGCGGGAGTTCAACCACCAGCGCAGGGACCGCAGCTTTCTCAAGGCGGTTACCGGCGGCAAGGACCCCACCATCTTCGTGGTGGTCTTCGAAGACTCCGCCGCCATGCTCGGCCTGCTTGTCGCCCTGGTGGGTGTGACCCTGGGCGACATAACAGGCAACCCCTATTTCGACGGCGCTGCTTCCGTGACCATCGGCCTTCTTCTCGCGGCAACCGCTGCGTGGCTGGCCTACGAAACCAAGGGGCTGCTCATTGGCGAGTCGGCCGATCCCAGGGTGGTGGAGGGCATCCGCCGCATCGCCGGGGAGCATGAGGAAGTGTTGCACGTGAACGAGGTGCTGACCCTGCACATGGGGCCGGAATTCATTCTGGTGACCATGAGCGTGGACTTCCGCGACGATCTGGCGGCCGGCCGGATAGAACGCGCCGTCTGCGCCTTGGACAGCGCCGTGAAGGACGCTTTCCCCAAGGTGAAGAAGGTCTATATAGAAGCCGAGCCGTGCAAGGTTGGGCCGGTGCGGGTATAGGACCCTGCTGGCTGCGCAAGGCTCCGGTGCTCAGCGGAGCGATTCACGCGGCGCAGTGCTGAGGGGCTGATTCAATATATCAACAGAAGAGGGCGGCAAAGCCGCCGCCCCTTTAGTGCACCTGCTGGATGCCTTCCACCTTCCAGAACGCCTTTTTGTCGTCTGTCGGTTTACGGAAGTGCCAGATTTCCTTGAGCTTGGAGTTGGCTTTCGCGTTCTTCTTGCGCAGCAGCACCTCGTAGAGCACGCTGGCCGTCAGGTCCGGGCCGTCTCGTTTCACCTCCAGCACCTTGGCCTCGATGAGCAGAATCTCGGTCTTGCCCGGCGTGGGATTCTTGCGGGCGTGCTGCTGGAGGTTCTCGTAGACCTGGTCGCCCACGAACTCGCGGATGTCCTCGAGGTCCCTGGCGTCCCACGATTCCTGGATGCGGGCGTACACGGCCTTCGCGCCCTTGAGGAAATCCTCCTCGTCGAAGCCGCGCACGTCGACTCGGGCGGAGGTCGTTCCGCCCAGAACTGTCTCGCTCCCCGCGGGCACGCCAACTGGTGGGCCGCCTGCGGGTGTGGATTCCACATCGATAGGCGGCGGCTCGCTGGGGCTGGATTCCGGGCCGGAATCGCCGGGCGGGGTTTGCCGGCCGGGCCGTTCGCCGCGCGGTTTGGAGCTCAGGTAGTCCCAGGTTTGCTGGGCGCGTCGGTAGGCGTCGCTGGCTTCCTTGCGGGTGGGCTCGCGCTCCTCGTTCCCGTTGCGGTCGGCGTCATCGCGGCCAGGAAGGCGGGAGACGTTGTCGCGACGCTGGGGGGGGCGACGGTCCTGGCGCTCATTCGGGCGGTTGCCCCGTCCGAATCCGCGGGACACGAGCCGGAACAGGATGAAGACAATGACCCCGATGGCGATGGCGTCGATGACCGAGAAGGCCTCGGAGGTCCCGGCAGGGCCGCTGTCCGCAAACGCCATGCCGGGCGCGGCGAGCAGGATGCAGGCCGGCATGGCGGCTTGTAGCATGGCGCGCAGACTGGGACGGCCCGGGAATAACGATGGGTTTATAGCAATCATGGATGGAGTGCGTGAACGGCGTGTCGTTCGCGGCGTATTCCGTGGACAGCGCCGGTGATCCGGATGAGAGATCGCGCTTTGAGGGCCGCTAAGAGATGAGGCCAAGGTTGCGCAGCAGATGGACGAAAAGCTGGCGGTCGATTGGCTTGGGAATATAGGAGGTGGCCCCGCCCTTGTAGTACGCCTCGACCACGTTTTTGGGATCGTCCAGCGCCGTGGTCATGACCACCTTGGTTTCCTTGTTGCCGCGGATGTCGTACTCCTTCTCGATGGCGCGGATCTGCTTGAGTGCTTCCTGGCCGTCCATCTCCGGCATCATGATGTCCATGCAGACGAGGTCGTAGGGATTTTTCTGCTTGAGCGCCTGTTCGAAAGCCTCCACAGCCTCGGTGCCGTTCACGGCGATGTCGCAATCACCGTACGGCGCGAGGATGTTCTGCATAAGCTTGCGGCTGGTGAAGTCGTCTTCCACGATGAGTACGCGCATGTCTTTCTCCTGAAGATGGTAAGTGGGAGACCTGTGTATCATGCGATTTGTGCTGCACTGAGGCTGTGCACAAGACGCTATGATGGAAGATATCCAAAAAAAATCACCGAGTGCAAGAATTATTTATGAAAAAAAAGCAGCAGCCGGCGGAGCGGACTGAAGGCGGGGTAGTGTAAAAATAAAGGCGCGGTTGATTGACACCGCGCCTTCATCTAGGAGCCGGACACCCGAGACGCGCTGTTACCGCTGCTCCCTTTCGGGCCTGACGGGGTTCACAGTTGCCTCGCCGCCCGGCTCCTCCTCGGCTCTGTGGCCAGCGCAGGAGGTCCAGACGTCCGAACCGTCCCAGGATTCTCTTTCACCCCAGGAACTTTCCAATATATACGCAAGTGGTTTGGCAGGTCAAGCTTTAGCTCGCAGCGCCGCCATCGAACAGAGGGGGTCGCGCCGGCGCTTTCCGGCGTCATGACTCCCCAAGCCAGGAGCGCACCTCGTCGTCCGTGGTCTGGCTGAAGTCCTCGTACCATGCGCCCACGCCCCCGAACCGGGCCGGTGTTTCCAGGCAGACCACCTCGTCCGCCACCTTGCGCAGCTCCTCGCAAGCCTCCGGAGAGCCCACGGGCGCGGCGGCAACCACCTTGGCCGGCTGGTA
>JBMCLC010000118.1:0-5848 GCA_048614715.1 Oceanidesulfovibrio sp. | reverse complement strand
GCCGGGAACTCCATGCTCGGAAGCGATAAAGCGGTACGGCTCCAGGCCGATGATGGTGGAGACGTGGCCGGGCAACAGGAAGCCGTCCACCTGGATATCCGGGTCGGCCACGAGCGCCTGGAGCGCCGGCGGCACGAGCTTGTGGAAGCTCAACACCAGGAAGTTGTCGATGTTCTGCTCCCGGGCCATTTTCACCGTGGCGGCGATGGTGGGCGCGGTGGTCTCGAAGCCGATGCCGAGAAAAACCACCTTCTTGTCCGGATTATTGCGCGCCAGAGTGAGGGCGTCGAAAGGCGAGTAGATGATCTCGATGCGCGCGCCCTCGGCCTGGGCTGTCTTGAGGCAGGCGCCGCCGGCGCCGGGGACCTTCATGAGGTCGCCGAAGGTGGCGGTGATGGTGTCGCGGCGGCAGGCCATCTCAAGGTACAGTTCGACCTCGGATTCGTGAGTCACGCACACCGGGCAGCCAGGGCCGGAGACATGGACCATGGCGTCCGGGAGCAGCGAGCGCAGTCCGCTACGGAAGATGGCCACGGTGTGAGTGCCGCAGACCTCCATGAAGCGGAAAGGCTGGTCGCACTCCTCCGTGAGCTGGCTGATGAGCGCTTTGCAGAGTTTGGGATCTGAAAAATCCTGGAGAAAGTCCACAGTCGTTTCCTCCTCGCAGTTTGTCGGAGGCGCACAATACGCTGGCGTCAGCGATTTGTACAGACTTCATGGTTGTTACACAGCCTGGCCACCATCTCTCACTTAACATCGATATATGTACTATCTTACTTTTATAATTGCTTATTATTTCTATCGTTATTGTATCGGTAAGACATATCGATTGTTAGGGCCCTTTTCCCGATATTTTCGAAGCACCGGCCAGGCCCTATTCGCTGGCCCTTGGTCGGTATTTGGCGTATCAGCCCCCTAGTATCGGAGAATCCATGCCCGACCAAAAGCGCGCCCTTCTCTACGGCCTGGCCACCGTCCTGATTTGGTCCACCATGGCCACCGCCTTCAAGCTCACCCTGCGCTGGCTGTCCCCAGCGTCCCTCGTGTTGTGGGCCAGCGTGTTTTCCACAATTTCCCTGGGCTGTCTGCTCGCCGCGCGGGGTTGTCTGGTCAGCGCCGTGGCCGACCTCCGGCGTTGCTGGCGCATCGCCCTGCTGTTCGAGCTGGTGAATCCGGTGGCCTACTATTTGGTGTTGTTCAAGGCGTACGATCTGCTTCCGGCCCAGGTGGTGCGGCCCGTCAACTGCACCTGGGCCATCACCATGGCGTTGCTCGCGGCCGTATTCCTCGGCCATCGCCTCACCCGCACGGACTGGATCGCCACTGCCATCGCATACGCCGGCGTGGTCATCATAACCCAGCGCGGCGCCGGCGCAACCGGCCCCGCCGGCGATATCTCCATTTTCGGCGTGGCGCTGGCTCTGGCCTCCACGCTGCTGTGGGCCGCTTACTGGATAGCCTCCACCAGGGACACGCGCGAGGCCGTGACCGGTCTGTTCCAGAACTTCCTCGTGAGCCTGCCCGTCCTGGCCGTGGTGATCTGGGCCATCGAGGGTTTTCGGGCCTTCGCCCCTTCCGGGCCGGCCCTGCTCGGCGCGGCGTACATCGGTTCCCTGGAGATGGGGCTGACCTTTGCCCTGTGGCTGGCGGCGCTCAAGCACGCGACGCACGCCGGATCGCTTTCCACGCTCATCTTCCTGTCCCAGCCCATCGCCCTGGTATTCATCCATTTTATTCTGGGCGAGGCCATCCACCCGAATACGTACTGGGGTTTCGCGCTGATTCTCGGCGGTCTGGGATTGCAAAACTGGGTCCGGTTCCGACGCCCTCCCCCGGTTGAAATTTGATAATTTCGTAAACCCGCTTCCCTGAACCTGACTACAGGGATGTAAAAAAAAACTTGTCCTGCAGGGTACTCTTTGGTCATACTCCGCGGTCTATGGCACATCTGCAGCTCAACGACGTGTGCGTGACCTTTGGTGGACTGCAGGCCTTGAACCGGGTGCGCTTCGAGCTCAAACCCGGCGAGATTCTCGGCCTAATCGGCCCCAATGGCGCGGGCAAGACCACTGTCTTCAACGTCATCACCGGCGTGTACAAGACCAGCGGCGGCGAGGTCTTGTACGGCGGCAAGCCTCTGGCCGGGCTTCGTCCGCACCAGATCCTCTCCCGCGGCATCGCGCGGACTTTTCAAAACATCCGGCTGTTCACGGCCATGACAGCGCTGGAAAACGTAATGGTCGCCCGCCACTGCCGTTCCGGGGCGAGCGTCTTCTCTTCAGTTCTCCGGCTGCCCAGCCAAAAGCGGGAGGAGACCGCCGTGCGCGAAAAGGCCATGGCGGCTCTGTCCTTCGTGGGCATGGCTGCGTACGCGCACGAGATAGCCCGCAACCTGCCCTACGGCCTGCAGCGCCGGCTGGAAATTGCGCGCGCCCTGGGGTCCGACCCCAAGACCATTCTTCTGGACGAGCCTGCCGCCGGCCTCAACCCGGCCGAGTCCAAGGCGCTCATGGAGATGATCTGGCGCATCAGCGAAACCGGCAAGAACGTGCTCCTGGTGGAACACGACATGAGTGTGGTCATGGGCATAAGCCACCGCGTGGCCGTGCTCGACCACGGCGAGCTCATCTGCCAGGGCAAGCCAGAAGACATTCAATGCGATCCGAAAGTCATCGAGGCCTATTTGGGAACCGAGGACTCAACCGCATAAGGAGGATTCTATGAAACGGGTACTCTGTCTCATCCTCACGCTCGGCCTGTTCGTCGCTTTCGCGGCCGGAGCACAGGCCGAGGAACTGCAGATCGGCAGCCTCTCCCCGCTCACCGGCCCCTACGCCGCGGACGGCAACGACATCGCCAACGGCGCCCGCGCGGCCATCAAGGTCATCAAGGACGAAGGCGGCATCGAGGGTTACGAGGACATCGTCCTTCTGGCCCAGGACAGCGCCTGCGATCCGCGCCAGGCCGTGGCCGCCGCCAACAAGCTCATCAACGAGGAAGTGCCCGGCGTGATCGGCGCCTACTGCTCCAGCGCCACCATCCCCGCTTCCGAGACGCTCATGGAAGAAGACATCATCATGATCACTCCGGCCTCCACCAACGAGAAGGTGACCGAGCGCGGCCTGGAGTACATGTTCCGCATGTGCGGCCGTGACGACGACCAGTCCAAGGCGGCCCTGAAGTTCATTACCGACCATCTGAAAGCCAAGACCATCTTCATCGTGGACGACAAGACCACCTATTCCCAGGGTCTGGCCGACAACGTGGAAAAACTCGCGCAGGAAGCCGGGCTCGAGGTCATCGCCCACGACCACGTGAACCAGGGCGACAAGGACTTCTCCGCGGTCCTCACCAAGATAAAGCAAGCCAACCCGGACGTCTTCTACATGAGCCTGCAGAACTCCTCCTCCGGCGCTCTCATGCTCATCCAGGCCAAGCGCGCCGGCATCGAGGCGGACATCGTGGCCCAGGACGCCGTGTACCATCCGCAGCTCATCGACAACGCCAAGGACGCCGCCGATGGCGTGTACCTGACCTTCGGCTTCATCGACGAGGGCAAGCCCGCGTTCAAGCAGTTCAAGGAAGCCTACGCCGAGTACGGCGACCCGGGCGCGTATTCCGGCTATGCCTACGACGCCGCCTATGTGCTGCTCTCCGGCATCAAGCGCGCCGGCACCACCGACGCCGCTGCGGTGAAGGCCGAAATCATGAAGATGGATTTCGAGGGCGCCACCAAGCACATCAAGTTTAAGGAAAACGGCGACTCCGGTTCCAACTACGTCATCCGCGTGATCAAGGACGGCGAGTACGTGAACTTCTGGGATCCCAACACCGGCGAGCTGTACTAGGCCGGCACGCAATCACCGGGGGGTCGCGCTTGCGGCCCCCTGAACTTCTGCCCGAACAATTTCGCCTATGGACTATTTTCTGCAGCAGCTTCTCAACGGCCTGACCCTTGGCGGCGTCTACGCGCTGGTCGCCCTGGGGTACACCATGGTCTACGGGATCATCCAGCTCATCAACTTCGCGCACGGCGAGATTTTCGCGGCCGGAGGCTACATGGGCGTCATCCTGTTGAGCTTCCTCGCCGCGCACGGCCTTATGGAGACCTCGCCCTGGCTCTGCCTCGGCTTGTCCCTCGTCTTGTCCATGGGCTACTGCGCCATGCTCGCCATGGCGGTGGAAAAAATCGCCTACAAGCCGCTCCGCCATTCGAGCCGGCTTTCCGTTCTGCTCTCGGCCCTCGGCATGTCCATATTTCTGCAGAACGGGCTGATGCTCACCCAGGGCGTCTACGACAAGGCCTACCCCATCGGCTTCACCCACGGCGGATTCGACATCGGCACCCTGCACATCAACTACATGCAGGTCATCATTCTGAGTCTCACCGCCGTGCTGCTCGTCGGGCTGAACACGCTGGTCTTCAAGACACGCATCGGCAAGGCCATGCGCGCCACCGCCCAGGACAAGGTCATGTCCGCGCTGGTCGGCATCAACTCCAACCAGGTCATCGCTACCACATTCGCCATCGGCGCTGGTCTTGCCGCGGCGGCCGGCATCATGGTGGGCCTCTACTACGGCTCGGTGCGCTACGACATGGGATTCGTCCCGGGCATCAAGGCTTTCGCCGCGGCCGTGCTCGGCGGCATCGGCAACATCACGGGCGCGATGATCGGGGGTCTGATCATCGGCATGGTGGAGATATTCGCCGCGGCGTACATTCCGCATGGCGGCGAGTACAAGGACGTCTTCGCCTTTGTCATCCTCATCCTCGTGCTCTACTTCATGCCCACCGGAATCATGGGAGAGAACGTCGATGACACGCGAGTCTAAGAAGTACTGGCTGACGCTGGTCATCGGTCTGGCCTGGTTTTTGTTGCTGCTCTGGCCGCTTCTGGGCATCAACGACGACGGCACCCTGAGCTTCGCGCCGGCCTTCGCGGTGTGGATTCGCGTAGCCGTGGTGGTTTCCGTTCTGGCGGGCGTCTACTTCGCCAAGAAGCAGGGCTGGCTGGATCAGGTGCTGGATCCGGCTTCCAGGGCGGCCGGCGAGGTGCGCAAGGTGCTGGCCGCGCCCCCCTTGTGGATATACATCCTTCTGGGCGCCGCTCTGGCCTTCGCCTTCCCCTGGATCACCTCCCGCTACGCCCAGGACATAGCGGTGAGCGTGCTCATCTACATCTCCCTGGGTCTCGGCCTCAACGTGGTGGTTGGCCTGTGCGGTCTGCTGGATCTCGGCTTCATCGCGTTCTACGGGGTGGGCGCGTACACCTATGCGCTGATGTCCATTCACTATGGCCTGTCGTTCTGGCTGTGCCTGCCCGTGGCCGCCACTTTCGCCGCCATCGCCGGCTGCTTCATCGGCTACCCCACCCTGCGCATGCGCGGGGACTATCTGGCCATCGTCACACTGGGCTTCGGCGAGATCATCCGCATCATACTGAACAACTGGATGAGCCTGACCAACGGGCCCAACGGCCTGCTGGGCATAGACGCGCCGGCCATGCTGGTGCCGGATTTCGCCGACGGCTTTTCCCTGGAGCTGCTTTTCCTCAAGAAGCTCCACTATCTGTACTACGTCGCCCTGGGCCTCGCGATCATCAGCATCATCGGCGTGCACCGGTTGAACTTTTCGCGCATCGGCCGGGCCTGGGAGGCCATCCGCGAGGACGAGACAGCGGCCGAACTCATGGGTGTGAACACATTCCGCTTCAAGCTGCTGGCCTACGCCATGGGCGCGGTGTTCGGCGGGCTCGCCGGCGCGTTCTTTTCCGCGCGCATGCGCTTCGTCTCCCCGGAGAGCTTCACCTTCATCGAATCCGCCCTGGTGCTGTCCATGGTGGTGCTC
>JBMCLC010000117.1:0-5869 GCA_048614715.1 Oceanidesulfovibrio sp. | reverse complement strand
CCGTGGCCAGATTGTCCAGAACCAGGGTGCGGTAGCCGCGCCGGGTGAGCTCCTTGTTCACGTGGCTGCCAATGTAGCCGGCGCCGCCTACGATGAGGATGGTGGCCTGTGGGGTCATGGTGGGTCTCTCGTGGGAACGGGGTGGTGTCGGAAAGGGCGTCTGCCGGCCGGAAATTCAATACCACGTGCAGGCGGGCATGGGCAACGTGGGAGCGGACTCAAGGGGCAGCGTCCGCTACATATCGATGATGCTTTTCCGCGCGCATTCCGCGCACAGGCCGTCCAGCCGGATATCCGAGGAAACTACCACATGGCCGCTCTGGCCCGCCAGGCGCTCCAGCAGAACCGGTGCCTCCGAGCCGTCCAGACACTCCATGCGCCGGCAGCGGGTGCAGTAGAAATGGCAATGGTGCGGCTGCCCCCCACCGGGCAGGCAATAGCGGAACGCGCGGTCCGGCGGCGCCGGGGATGAGAGCCGGCGCACCAGCCCGTGCTCCACAAGCAGGTCCAGAATGCGGTACAGCGAAACCTTGTTGATGGAATGCTCCTCTCGGACGCGCTCCAGTATGTCCAGCGCGGCAAGGGGGCGTTCCGCTTCGGATAGCAACCGGACCACCAGGTGGCGTAACGGCGTGTCCTCGATGCCGGCGTTCGCGAGCAGATTGTGGGGGTCCTGCTTTTGCGTGTTCATGGTTTCTCCGGGGCGGATGCGTTGCGCATGGAGTTCCGTTTCCGCAGGAGCCGTGCGAGCAGCCGCTGGCCGAGGAAGAACGCGGTGGCCACGGCGATGATGGTAGCCCCGGATGTGGTGTCCCACACGTAGGATAGCGTCAGACCGGCCAGGCAGAAGGCCAGGGAGTAGAGCACGGCGCGCACCATCATGGCCGACAGGCTGCGGGAATGCGTCTCGGCCAGGTGTGGTGGAATGGTGAGCAGGGCGATGACCAGGATGAGTCCGACCACGCGGATGATCATGACCACGCTGAGCGCCACCAGGCCGATGAGCAGGTAATGGATGAACGCGACACGCACGCCTGTCGTGCGGGCGAACTCGCGGTCGAAGGAAAAGGCGATGAAATCCTTGTACCAGTAAAAGACCGCGGCGAGGATCACGGCGTCCACCCCGGCCATGAGCCAGAGTTCCCGGGAGGGTACGGCCAGGATGGAGCCGAACAGAAAGCTCATGAGGTCCACGTTGTAGCCCGGCGTGAGATCCACGAGCAGGATGCCCAACGCCATGCCAGCGGCCCAGAGCACACCCACCAGGGTGTCGGTGCGCTCGTTGCGATGATAGGTGAGCGCGCCCATGCCCAGGGAGGCGGCCAGGGTGAAGCCCACCGTGGCGGGAATTACCGGAACGCCCAGCCAGAAGGCGATGCCTACGCCGCCGTATGCAGCATGGGCCACGCCGCCGGCCAGGAAAACGATGCGGTTGACCACAACGAGCGTGCCGATGATTCCGCAGGCAATGCTTGCCAGCACGCCGGCTGCCAGGGCGTTCTGCATGAACTGGTGGGAAAGGAGTTCGAACATCAGTGGTCCTTGTTTTCGGGGCAGACGCCATGGCCATGGGGCTCGTGGGAGGGGAGAAGGTCGGGGCCGAAGGAGTGGGCGATGCCCCGGAGGTAGTCGTCCATGGGGCAGGGATGGCTGTGCACGCCGTAGAGCAGGGTGAGCATCTCCTTGGACACGTTGCGGCCCGTTCCCATGATGAGCTTGCGGTTCACGGCGGCCAGGGCGTCAACCCTGGCGGAGGCGGCAACCAGGTCGTGGCTCACGAGCACCACGGTGATGTCCCCGGCCAGGGAGGCCAGGAGCTGGTAGAGGCAGAGCTTGCCTTGCGGGTCGATGTTGGCCGTGGGCTCGTCGAATATGAGCAGGCGGGGGTTGGCCGCCAGGGCCCGAGCCACGAGGGCTCGCTGCTTCTGCCCGCCGGACAGCGAGGCAAAGGGCGTGTCAGCGTGATCGGCCAGTTGCACGCGTTCCAGGGCGCGCATGGCAAGTTGCTTGTCCCGGCTGCGTTTGGCCAGGGCTGCGAATCCCCGACGCGACAGCCCCATCTGCACCACGTCCAATACGTTCACCGGCAGGCTGGAGGACGTGTCGATGCGCTGCGGCACGTAGCCAACAGGCACGGTGTCGCGCATGGGATCGCGCCCCAGGATGCGCACCGTGCCGCGTGTGGGTGCGAGCAGGCCGAGCATGCACTTCACCAGCGTGGTCTTGCCGCCCCCGTTGGGTCCGACCATAACGAGGAAGCTCCCCTGCTCCAGGGTCATGGTCACGCCCTGGAGCACGGGCTCGCTGGCGTATGCGTACCAGAGATCATTGATGTCCACGGCTGGTGTCGTCATGGCGCCTCTTAATGGATGAAGCGTTTGTCCGGTGCTAGTCCTGCAATGTTTTTTTAAAAGTCGCCGCGGCGCGCATGAGGTTGTCGGCCCAGTCGGCGGCCAGGGGATCGAGCACCTCGACGCGTCCGCCTATCTCCCGAGCCACTACCTCGGCGGATCTTGCCGAGAACTGCGGCTGGACAAAGACCACCTCGATGCCCTCGGAGCGGGCGCGGTCCACGATGCGGGCGAGCTCCGCCGGACCGGGGTCCTTGCCCTCCACCTCGATGGCCAGCTGCTCCAGACCGTACTTGTCGGCGAAGTATCCCCAGGAGGGATGGAACACGAGGAAACGGCGCTTCTCCGGCGGGACCAGGGCGAGGGTTTCGCGAATGTGCTCATCCAGGGCGTCGATCTCGCCGAGCAGATTCTCCAGGTTGGCGCGGAACAGCGATTCCTGCTCCGGCGCAAGCTGGACGAGGGCGTCGCACGTGTTGCGGGCGATGGTTTGGGCCAGTTCCGGGGAAAGCCAGATGTGCGGGTCCTGGCCGCGATGCTCGTGGCCTCCGTGGTGGTGCTCTTCCGCGTGGTGCTCTTCTGCGTGGTGCGCTCCTTCATGGCTCGCGGTTTCATGGTGCTCGCCATGGCGGTGTTCTTCCGCGTGGTGCTCGCCATGGTGGTGGTGTCCTTTCATGGCGCGTTTTTCTATGCCGGCGTCGATGTGGAAGACGGCGAGTCCCGGGCTGGCCTCCCGGAAGCGGGGCAGCCAGGCGTTCTCAAAGGGCACGCCGATGGCCAGGTAGCCGGCGGCGTCGGAAAGGGCAGCCATCTGTCGCGGCGAGGGCTCGTACGTGGCCGGGCTCTGGCCCGGCAGCACCATAACCTCCACGTCTATGGTGTGGTCCGCGATCTTGTCCACGAAAAATTGCTGGGGCACGATGGATACGAAAACAACAGGCTCGGCCAGGGCGATGGAGGGGGCCAGCAACAGAATGGCGAAGAGAAGAAGGGATGTGTAACGCATGGGCTTACTCTCCAGCCCTGGGAGGCAGGGCGTGGCTGGGGTTTCGGGCGGCACATGCAACTTTGTTGCACGACAGCTATGCAACACAGTTGCATCCGTATGTCAATACGTCGTCCCGCAACCCACGCGCCACGGGGGAATCATGGGGAATTGACTTTCCATGGAGCTTTATCATAGCCATGGAAATAATAGCTGTTTTGGCCATATGTGCGAATGGCGTCGCAAACGCCACCTCACGAGTCGACATCTATATACAAGGATTGTCATGGATAAGACCGTTACCGGCAAGGAACTGCAAAGTCCCGAGGGGGTGCTCCAGGACTACCTGCGCGACCATGGTATGCTGATGACTCCGCAACGCAAGACCCTGCTGCGGCTTTTCCTCGAGGAGCCCGAACACTTCTCGGCGGAGGAGTTCTACGAGCGGGTCAAGCAGGTGGACGAATCCATCGGCCAGGCAACCGTCTATCGTACGCTCAAGCTTTTTACCGAGACCGGACTGGCCGAAACGCTTGATTTCGGCGACGGGCGCACCCGCTATGAACGCCGCTGGGGACGCGAGCACCACGACCATCTCATCTGCATCCGCTGCCGCGATTCAATCGAAATCCGCGTGCCGGAGATAGAACGCCTCCAGGAGGAAGTAGCCATGCGCCATGGCTATGAACTCACGGACCATGCGCTTTATCTCTACGGCATCTGCTCCAAGTGCCGCGCAAAAGACAAGTGAGCCGAAAGCCCGCCTGGGGCGCGCGATACCTCGTGTTGTGATATAACCGGCGTCGGGGTCTGCCCCCGGCGCCGGTTGTTTCATGTCCGGCGGCGCCCCATGCTCCTGCGCGCCGCGGTTTAGCCTTTGCGGGCCTCTTCGTGGTCGATCATCTGACGGCCGCGTTCCAGCGCCGCTTCTTTGGTGTCGCCGGCCATGGGCACGTGCTGCCACTCGTTGCCATTGGTGTCGATCAGGGTGAGGGCCCAGTTGGAGCACTTCTCGTCTTTCGGGGTGAGCTTGATGGTTTGTCCCTTGTAGCTTTCGGTAACCGGTTCGACCATGGTCTCCCTCCTTGGCTCGTTAGAGTGTGCGGCGCAGATTCCGTGCGACGCCTCGCGGTTCGTATACGGGTGCAGCATACACCGTTCCCCTCAAAAAAGCACACACGGCGTCTGGATTGTTGTCGTCCTGGCGGCGGGCCAGCAGGTGGCCGCGGCACATTTTTCGTTGCCCATGGTCTGCAATACGCTATACACATGATGATGCGAAATCCGAACACTCGCACTCATGATCCTCGCGCACCATGGGAGATTGCACGCAATGGACAAGAAACGCTTCAACATCTGGTACATCCTCCTGGCGGTCTGGGGCGTTCTGATTCTGCAGTCGCTTATTGCCGAGCACTACGCTCCCCGAAATATCCCCTACAGCGAATTCCTCGCCGCCCTGGAGGACGGGCGGATCAAAGAGGCCGCCGTGAGCGAGAACGTCATTCAAGGCGTGATGCTGGTTCAATCCGAGGGGGCGAACGCCACGAACGCCACGGCGGACGAGATGGTGGAAATCCGCTTCCAGGCCGTGCGCGTGGGGCAGGATTTGGCCAAGCAGCTCGAAGAACACGGCGTCCTGTTCCGCGGCGAGGTGGAAAACACCTTTTTTAGAGATCTGCTTTCGTGGCTGCTGCCTTTGGGGTTGTTCCTCGGCATCTGGATATACCTCATGCGGCGTTTCAACCCGGGCGCGGGCATGATGCAGTTCGGCAAGAACAAGGCCAAGGTCTTTGCCGAAAAGGACATCGAAACGCGGTTCAGCGACGTGGCCGGCGCGGATGAAGCCAAGTACGAGCTCCAGGAGATCATCGAGTTCCTGAAGGACCCCTCCGTCTTCACCTCTTTGGGAGGCCGCATGCCCAAAGGCGTGCTGTTGGTGGGCCCTCCGGGCACGGGCAAGACCCTGCTGGCCCGCGCAGCCGCCGGCGAGGCAGGCGTGCCGTTCTTTTCCCTCTCGGGTTCTGAATTCGTGGAGATGTTCGTGGGCATGGGCGCGGCCCGGGTGCGGGATTTGTTCACCCAGGCCAAGGAGAAAGCGCCGTGCATCATCTTCATCGACGAGCTGGACGCCATCGGCAAGGCCCGCGGCGCCGGGGCGCTGTCCGGCAACGACGAACGCGAGCAGACCCTGAACCAGCTCCTCGTGGAGATGGACGGCTTCGATCCGCGTGTCGGCGTGGTCATCATGGCGGCCACGAACCGGCCCGAGATTCTGGACCCGGCCCTGTTGCGCGCCGGCCGGTTCGACCGCCACGTGCTGGTGGACAAGCCGGACGTCCTCGGCCGTAAACAGATCCTCGAGGTCCATGCGAAAAAGGTGGCCCTGGCTCCCGAGGTGGATCTGAGCAGAATCGCACAGCAGACGCCCGGCTTCTCCGGAGCGGACCTCGCCAATGTGGTCAACGAAGCCGCGCTCCTGGCCGCCCGCAAACGCAGGAAGACGGTGGGGCAGAAGGAGCTGTCCGAGGCC
>JBMCLC010000116.1:0-5889 GCA_048614715.1 Oceanidesulfovibrio sp. | reverse complement strand
GTGTCTGGCACGGGGCGGTTCATGACCGTGGCCCGCCACGTATTGCCGCCCGTGTTCGCGCAGCTAGCCATCCTGGCGACACTGGATATCGGCCACATGATGATGCACGTGTCCGGACTGTCCTTCTTGGGTCTTGGCGTCACCCCGCCCACGGCCGAGTGGGGCGTGATGATCGCGGATGCGCGCCAGTTTGTCTGGACCCACCCAGAGCTGATCATGTACCCGGGGCTGGCCATATTCCTCACGGTCATGGCCTTCAACCTCCTGGGCGACGCCATGCGCGACGCGCTGGATCCGCACGCCGCGGATCATCACGTGACGGACCACGCCGTGTCCGATCCGGCGCCGGCTCACGACAGACTGCTGGAGGCGCACTGATGGGTAACAACAACCACGGCAGGGACCCGTATCTGGCAGTGGAGGGCCTCGCCATATCCACTCCCGGCAAACCCTTGGTGCGTGGTGTCAGCTTTACAGTCGAGCGGGGGAAAGTCACCGGCCTGGTAGGCGAGAGCGGCAGCGGCAAGTCATTGACCTGCCAGACCATCATGGGGCTAGTGCCCAAGGGGCTCGCAGCTTCGGGAGTTGTTCGCTTGGGCGGCGAGATTATGCCGGTTTCGTCCAAAAGCACGGCCAAATCCCGGCATGCCCGTGGCAAAAGGGCGGCCATGATTCTGCAAAACCCCATGAGCTGCTTCGATCCGGTCTTCACCATCCGTGCGCACTTCAAAGAAACGCTTGCCGCACATGGCGCTCCCTCTTCGGAGAATGGGCCTAAGCGCTGGCGCAAGTCTCTGACCGAGGTGGGATTCGCCGAGCCCGATGCCATCTTGAAACTTTACCCCTTCCAGATGAGCGGTGGCATGCTCCAGCGGGTAATGATCGCCCTGGCCCTACTGCTGGACGTGGACTTCCTCCTGGCCGACGAGGCCACCACGGACCTGGACGCCGTGTCCCAGGCAAGAGTGCTGGACCTCATCGAGAACCTGGTGCGCGTGCGCGGCATGGGAGTACTGCTCGTCACACACGACCTCTCTGTCATCGCCAGGTTGGCCGACCAGGTGCTCGTTATGCAGAATGGCGTCATCGTGGAACGTGGCGGCGTGCACTCGATCTTCAACGAACCGCGTCACGAGTACACAGCGCAGCTGTTACAGGCGCATTACCGTTTATACGGTATGGACGGCCCGCGAGCCTCTGACCAAAGCGACAGACTCTGCGTGAACTAATACACGCGGGTTTTTTCGGCTCCTGAGCCCGCAACCCATGGAGCACTTATGCCCATCCTCGAAGCCCGGAATGTATTTAAAACCTATCGTCGGGGCGGTTTTTTCAGCAGTGCCGAGGAGGTTCCGGTCCTGCATGGTGTAGATTTGAGCATCGAGCAGAGCGAATGCGTGGGGCTGGTGGGTCGAAGCGGTTCGGGCAAGTCCACCCTTGGAAGGATTCTGCTCGGCCTGGAGGCGCCAACCCGCGGGGAAGTCCGCATTCTGGAACGTCCGACCACCAACGGCAATGGCCGGCTCACTGTGGACCAAGAACAACGCCGGGCCGTGCAGGTGGTTTTTCAGGACGCCATAGGTTCGGTGAACCCCAGACTCACGGCCCGAAGCATCATCGACGAACCTTTGCGCAATTTCGAGAATCTCCGCGGTGCAGCGCTGAACGAGCGTGTCGCTGAATTGCTCGAACATGTGGGCCTTGAACCCGCGGACGCAAACAAGCACCCCTCACGCTTCAGCGGCGGCCAGCTCCAGCGCATCTCCATTGCCCGCGCCTTGGCCGCGCGGCCGCGCTGCATCATTCTGGACGAGGCCGTTTCAAGCCTGGACATGCTTGTGCAGGCCCGGATCCTTGACCTCCTCGACGACCTGCGCAGGGAGGACGGCGTGTCCTACCTCTTCGTGACCCATGACCTTCGACTGGTGCGGCGGTTCTGCGATCGCGCCGTGGCCGTGGAAGAAGGCAGGCTCGTGAATTTCGACCACGTAAACTTCCGCGACGCCGCCATGCCCGGCTCCCTGGGCGACCTCGCAGAGGCCATGCTGCCGGCGACGCCGCCCGTGCCGACCGCCAATCCCACTGAAAAGCCATCCACCGAAGTCAATTGAGTCACGCTGGGCAGAAGTGTCCATACTGGTCGGGATGGTACGAGCTTCAAAGGTCAAACGCGCATAATAATCAGTGCTCAAAGTATCTAAAGCTAGGCCGCCTTTGCATAAGCGACATTTCTCTCCAAGAAATACCGTTTCACCCGCTCAGGCCCGCGCTGGCGGCTTCGCATGAAGCTTTGCGCCCCCAGCCGAAGGCCACGGCCAGAATGAAGCACTGCCAGGGTTCGAGGACGATCTTCTTGCCCGCCCATTCCCAGCCCTTCACATGCACCATATTAGCGGCGAAGCGGCAGATGTGCTCAGCCGCATCCCGATTCCAGCGGAAGGGGTAGTCCTACGATTTGGAGCGTTCCAGATCGTCCAGAAGCCTCCCGCAGGCTTGCCGTGCGCACGAGCAGGCCGCGATCCTTCCACGCACTACATCCCTCGCGTAGTGGTTGGCGGCGGTGGCATATGGATGGATGACCTTGGGCATCCAAGCCTTCCCGAACTCAGCCAGTTCTGAATCTTCCTTCCCGGTCGGATTCGCCGCGACCCGTGTGCGGCTCGGCGGCGTGAGGCCGAACTCGGTCATAAACTCGTGCATGATCTCCATGGTCCGGTTGGCCACGCTCACCAGCGGGTTCTGGATCACGTTGCCGCCGGTGGTCTAGATGAGCAGCCCGGATTGGCGAATTCTGCGCTCGGCTTCCACAAAACGCTCGAAGGCCTGGCAGTAGGCCGCCAGGGCCGCATCGTCCCACCTCGGTGAGCACACCCAAGCCTCGCTATTTTTTCCTTGACAGCTCATTGGAGGTGAGAATATACAGGCTGCTAATGATATTGATTCTCATAATCAAACATGCGCTACGTCTGTGAATTGCCGCTATGTTCGGTGGAGTGGGGATACCGGCCGTCCATTCCACCGAGGCTGCAGAATTGGTTACTGCGCCGGCACGACGTGTGGTCGATGGAGCAAGGACGATGACTCCCAAAAGAGCGAAGGCGTGGGTGGACGAAGTGGAGGCCATGCTGGCCCAGGGCGAGACGTTGTCGCCGTGTCAGGCGACTGAGCTCCAGGCGACCCATCGCGCGGCCAATGCGCTTTTGGCGCGGGCCCGACTGGACGCAAGGCGGCTGATCGTTGTTGACGGGCGCGTGGTCTGCCAGCGGGAGGCGCTTTGTGCGTAGCAGATAATAATCACGGGGATAAGCACATGCCAGTGCGGATGATCGGCAATGCAGGCCACCCCTTTTTCGGCCGCCGATGATTCTAAGACTCAGAATCGTACCCACCGGAGTTTTTTTGTGTATTGGTGCGGGCCGCCACAGGCGGTATCGCGCTCAAACAAAGTCAGGCCATGTTCTCTAACCTGTGCAGCTTGCCGAATGCAGGCTTCAACCATTGAGGTTCATCATGAGCAAAGCATTGATCGTTTATGGCTCGACCACCGGCAACACGGAAAGTGTTTCGTCCACCATTGCGAAAGTTCTGAAGGGAGGTGGCGTTGACGTCGATCTCAAGGATGCTAGCGATGTGACTGCGGACGGACTTGCCGATGGCTACGACGCTGTCTTGTTTGGATGCTCAACCTGGGGCGATGACGAAGTCGAATTGCAGGAAGACTTCATTCCCCTCTACGAATCGTTCGACAAAGTCGGACTGAGCGGCAAGAAAGTTGCAGTCTTCGGGTGCGGCGATTCTTCCTATGAATATTTTTGCGGTGCCGTGGATGCCATTGAAGAAAAATCAAAAGAGCTTGGCGCAACCATCATCAGCATGTCCCTGAAGATTGACGGCGATCCCGATGATAACGAGGTTGTCGGCTGGGCCAAGGATGTGTTGAAAGAAATCACATAGATCACTCCGCCATGCGTTTGTATCCGGAAGTGGCCTTGGAATTCGCACTGACATGAGTGAAACGGCATGCCGGGTAGCGGATATGCCCGCACAAGCAATACATATCGAACGAAATCGGCGCACCTGAAACCTTTAGGCGCCAAGCCACATCGACGCAGAGATCAATCATATTCGAGCGGCTGGAGTTTATCTCCGGCCGCTTTCCCCTTTCCACGCTTCTCAATCTCCGTGAATGATCGTAAAAGGCGTCAAGCGCCTGCCGTGGCGGTCCAAAGCGGCGTTAGGCAGCTCCTTTACGGCTCGGTGCATATTCCGGAACCGCGGGGTTTTGACTCCCGATGCTGTCCATCCAGGTATTCTCAAGGCTGGCTTGATGGGTGTGGTATTGATTCCTTTCAGCGGGCAGTCCTGGCCAGCATTCTGCTGCCATCTGCACATTCTTCTTCTCCCGTGCTATCATCCAAGAATTGGAATGTGGATTCGAGCCATTTCAGGGGAGAATGATCATGCCGTATTGTCATATGTTTTTGAAACTATGTGTGCTGTCCGCACTCGTCGTCCTGGTCTTGTCCCTGGGGTGCGCGGTGGCTCCGTACACGGGGCGCAACCAGCTGATGCTCGTTTCTCCGCAGCAGGAGACGGCGCTGGGCAACCAGGCCGCTGCCGAGGTCATGCAGGAAGAACGCCTGCTCCGATCGGGCCCCCAGGTGGCCGAGGTGCAATCCATCGGCCAGCGCATTGCGACGGTGACTGCCGGGCGGGGGTACCACTGGCAATTCTTTGTGGTGGACGATCCGGATACGGTCAACGCCTTCGCCCTGCCAGGCGGAAAGGTCTTCATCTACACCGGGCTGCTCAAGGCGGCGCGGAGCAGGGACGAGGTCGCGGCCGTCATCGCCCACGAGATCGGCCATGTACTGGCGCGCCATGGCGGGGAGCGGCTATCGAACGTGCTGCTCGCCCAGATGGGGCAGCAGGCGGCCATGGCCGCCCTGGGCGACATGTCCCCCACGGCTACGCAGGCCGCCCACGCTGCGTTCGGCCTTGGTGCGCAATACGGGTATATACTGCCCTTCAGCCGCCGGCAGGAATACGAGGCGGACTACATAGGGCTGATAACAATGGCGCAGGCCGGGTTCGATCCGCGCGCCGCCGTGAGTTTTTGGCAGACCATGGTGCAGAGGGGAAAAGGGGACCCGCCGGAGTATGTGTCCACGCATCCCTCGGACCGCAACAGGATCGCCGAATTGCAGCGATACATGCCCGAGGCCATGCAGTACTACCAACGCGCGCGCGGCATGTAGTGGCGGCAGCCGAGTTGCAGAAGCTGCAGCAGAGTAAGACCAACACGCGCGGGGATGCAGCCTGCGAGCGGGGGGGTGATGAACGGCAATCTCCCGATGCGCGATGCCGGACGCTACGACGGATGGAGAATGAATGCTTCGCATTGGCGGTGGGGTGTGGTAAATGTCCGCCAATCCTTTACTGAGAGCGCGTAGTTTCAACATTCTGCTCTGAGTAATGATACCCATCGAAGGAGAATGTGATGAAACAGTTGACGATTTGCATGGCAGTGGCGGCGTTTTTTGTGTTCATGGCGACTTCAGCCACGGCGGAAAACCTCATGGGCGAGTGGCAGTCCACGGGAGAGGTCTGGGGCGCAGTAAGCGGCACTGGCAGCCACGGTATTGAAGGAAGCGGGGATCGCCATTCCAAGCAGGACGTGATCTGGACGCTGAAGATCACCAGCCAGGAAAACGGCGGGTTACATGGCGAGTGGTGCGGACCGAACAATTGCGAGGACCTCCTGGGCGTGGTGCGCAAGGACGGCTCCATCATAATGGTGGACGAAGACAGCCACTTCATGGGCGCGATGATGGGCGAAAAGCTCGAGGTCTGCGTCATGGAAGCCGGCCAGGAGTTCCGTGTGGCGAC
>JBMCLC010000115.1:0-5893 GCA_048614715.1 Oceanidesulfovibrio sp. | reverse complement strand
CATGGGCAGGAACGTGGGCTTGCCGGTCGCGAGGTGCTTGACCACCACGCAGTCGCCGCCGGCGTATATGTCCGGGTCCGAGGTGCGCAGTTCTTCGTCCACGATGACGCCGCCGCGCTCGTGCACGTCCAGCCCGGCTTCGCGGGCCAGGGTGTCGTTGGGCGCGACGCCGGCGGCCATGATTACGAGGTCGGCGTCCAGGGTGCGTTTGTCTGTGACCACGCGTGTTACCGCGCCGTCCTCGCCTTCCAGAGAGGTGACCTTCTCGCCGAAGTAGAAGGAGATATCGTTCTCCTCCATGTGGCGGCGGGCCATGTCAGCCAGATGCGGGCTGGCCAGGCCGGGCAGGAGTTGGTCCGTGATCTCCACCACGCTGGTCTCTATGCCCCACATGTCGGCCAGGGCCTCGGCCATCTCCAGGCCGATAAAGCCGGCGCCCACTATGACGGCCTTTTCCACCCCGCCGGTCTGGACCAGCTCGCGGATCTCCACCGCCTCGTCCAGGCCGGAGACCATGTGCACGCCGGCCAGATCGACACCGGGGATGGGCAGCTTGCGCGGACTGGAGCCCGTGGCGATGACCAGCTTGTCGTACGGCAGGGTCTCCTGCGCGCCGCTCGCCATGTTCTCGATCCGCACTTCCTTCTTCTCCCGGTCGATGGACACGGCGCGGGTGGAGGGCCGGACATGCACGCCCTTGGCCGCCTCGAAAAAGGCGGGGTCGCGCACCACGTGAAAGCTCGTCGTCTTCAGTTCATCCGGCGTGGAAACTTCGCCGGACACGTAGAATGGGATACCGCAGCCGCCGTAGGAGATGGACGGAGACATGTCCACCATGGTCACCTCGGCCGAGGGAACGAGCCGCTTGTAGCGGCAGGCGGCCTTGGGGCCAAGGGCGACGGCGCCGATGATCACGACGCGATCGGCCATGAGTCAACTCCTTGCATGAAATGGTTAGTATGACTTGTCATTGGGCGTTTGGTGGGGCACAGCATAGACAAATTCAGCGCCAAGGAACAGGGCTAATCAAACAGGACGCACGCACATTGAAACCGCGCGAGGAAGACATGGCCGATCCGAACAGGACGGAGCTGGTCCGCGAAATTCTGGAGATAATCCGCCGAACCGCCATCCACTACGGCCTCTGGTACGCCGAGGCCGAGCGCCAGTTGGGGCACGTGGACGCGCACCATGCCGAGGCCGAAGCCGGAGACCGGCTCATGGCGATACTCATGAAACGGCTGTCCAAGATTCTGGACATGGGGGTGACGGAAGACGGCCTGCCCGAGGGGCTGACCAGGCTTGATGGAGAAATCCTCGTCCGGTTGCGCGACTCCATGGCCACCAACTGGCTCGCGGCCGATGGCGTGTGGTTCCAGGCCATCGAGAACCAGCTCTCCATGCACGACGCCAAGCGCGTGAACGACACCTGCTGGACCAGGTTCTCGCCGTACGAGGCGCTGCGCATCAAACAGCTTCTCGAACTGCCGGACTACGGCGGCCTGCCCGCCTTGCAGACCGCGCTCGGCCATCGCATCTACGCCCGGGTCAATCCCTGGGAAATAGTGGAGGATACGGCGGAATCCTTTGTCTTCCGCATGAAGTCCTGCAGGGTGCAGACCGCCCGCACGCGCAAGGGATTGGCCGAGTATCCGTGCCAGTCCGGCGGTCTGGTGGAGTACCGGACCTTCGCCCGCACCGTGGACCCGCGCATCACGACCGAGTGCGTCGCCTGTCCGCCAGACCTCCATCCCGAGGACTGGGTCTGCGCGTGGCGGTTTACCATGTCAGCCGGCTTATAACGTTGCGGTATGAAAAGCATTGGGCGGCGCCGAACACCGTTCCCTTTGCCCCGGGTTCAGGGTCCAGGATACAACGATCCCCGGTGGGGGCGAAGGGGGTGACTCCCGAGTGCACGCCAAAAGCAACGCCGGGCAAAGAGCCCGGCGTTGCGCGAGGGAGGTGAAGCCTTGTGAGGGGCTGGTACGCGTACTGGAAGGACCAGCTGTTTCCGGCGCTACGCGCCAGGGAACGCATGCGTACCTATTTGAATTCTCCCAGGCGCCTCAGGGCGCCGCTATGGGTTTTCGAATCCATTATTTCTGACCACCCCTCCGTTTCAGATTGCCCGCAGATTGTGTAAAGAGAGTTCCTTTGCCTTTGATAGAATGATAACCATTCTCATTGTGTTGTCCAGGGCGCAGTCAGTTTTTTTGAAATTTTCTTCGGATCAACAGGAGCAATCGACGCCTTGGGAGGAGGTATTGCGTCCAAGGGCCGGGGAGGCTACAGAATGACTCCATGAGCGAATATATTGAAAGCCAGGCCAATCGCGCCGAGTCCGTGGGCATAGTCGAGCGGCGGACATTCACCCTGCCCGAGGAGGCCGGCCCGTTCGTCCTGGAGGGCGGAGCGCACCTTTCGCCGGTGACCCTCGCCTACGAAACCTACGGCACGCTTTCCCCCGCACGGGACAACGCAGTGCTCATCTGCCACGCGCTCACCGGCGATGCGCACGTGGCCGGCTATTACTCGGAACAGGATCCCAAGCCCGGCTGGTGGGACCTCATGGTCGGACCGGGCAAGCCCATCGACACGTCCCGCTACTTCGTTATCTGCTCCAACGTGCTGGGCGGCTGCACCGGCTCCACCGGGCCCAGCTCCATCAACCCGGCCACGGGCAAGCCCTACGGCTTGCAGTTCCCTGTCGTCACCATCGGGGACATGGTCCGGGCGCAGAAACTGCTCATCGAGCATCTGGGCATCGACAGGCTCCTCGCCGCCGTGGGCGGCTCCATGGGCGGCATGCAGGTGTTGGAGTGGGCGGTGCGCTACCCGGACAAGGTCGCCGCGGCCGTGCCTCTGGCCACCACGCCGCGTCACACTGCGCTGAACATCGCGTTCCATGAAGTGGCGCGCCAGTGCATCATGGCGGACGTGAACTGGAACCGGGGCGACTATTATGACGGGAATAAACCCTCCACCGGCCTGGCCGTGGCCCGGATGATCGGCCATGTGACCTATCTTTCGGACGAAGCCATGCGCGTCAAATTCGGGCGGCGGCTGTACGAGAAGGAAGCGTACTCCTTCGGCTTCGACCTCGAGTTCCCGGATTTCCAGGTGGAAAGCTACCTGCGCTACCAGGGCGGCAAGTTCGTGGAGCGATTTGACGCCAACTCCTTCATCTACATCACCAAAGCTTCGGACCATTTCGACCTCGCCCAGCAGCACGGGGGCGGGTCGCTTACCGAGGCCATGTCCAAGGCGAACTGCCGGTTCCTCATCGTCTCGTTCTCCTCGGACTGGCTCTATCCCACGTCGCGGTCCCGCATACTGGTGCAGGCCATGAAAAAGGCCGGCCTGGAGGTGAGCTTCGCCGAGGTGGAGGCGGAGTTTGGCCACGATGCGTTCCTGCTACGCAACGAACGGCTGTTTGAACTCGTGGGCAGCTTTCTGGAACTCTCGCTGGCAGCGGAGCGCAAGCGCGCGGAAACCGCGCCCAGAGAGGTCTGGGGATAGATGCGTTTCGATCTGCAGGTTATCGCTTCCTGGGTGCCCGCCGGCAGCAAGGTCCTGGACCTGGGCTGCGGCACGGGCTCGCTTTTGGAACACCTCGTGCGCAAGAAGAACGTCACGGGCCGAGGCATAGAGATGGAGGAGTCCAAGGTCGCCAAGGCCATCGGCCGCGGCCTCAGCGTGGTCCAGGGCGACCTCGTGGAAGAGGTCAGGGATTATCCGAGCGGCTTCTTCGACGTGGTTATTCTGAGCCAGACTCTGCAACAGGTCTACTATCCGGAACAGGTCATCCAGGAGATGCTGCGCGTGGGCACGCGCTGCATCGTGAGCTTTCCGAACTTCAGCCACTGGCGCATCCGCTCGCAGATAGTGTTCACGGGCAGGGCGCCGGTCACGCGGGAACTGCCGCACGAGTGGTTCGACACGCCGAACATCCGGGTGATAACGCTCAAGGACTTCCGGCGGTTCTGCGCGCAGAAGGGCTTTGCCATCGAAAAGCAGGTGGCCATAGACACGGACTACCGCAAGGAGCAGGGCCACGCGCTACGGCTGTTCGCCAACTGGCGCGCGTTCTATGGCATTTTCCTGCTGGGGAAAGATCGCTGAGGGTGGGCGCAGATCCACCCTGCTGTAACATTCTCCCGCCTTGTCACCCATTCGTAACATGCCGACATCGCCGAGGAAACAGTTACACACCTAACCGCCTTGCCTCATAGGCTAATCTCAGCTAAAGGCAAAGGGTTGGGCAGCCCTCGGCCTCGTTTTTCGGCGTGTGTTTATGGCTTAGTCCGAAAAGGCGCCGGGTCGCGCCTGCAGAGCAGCTCAGCTCCCGCGGGGGAAAGTGAAGCGCCCCGCGGTCAAACCAATACCTTACGGAGGATCATTGATGAAACGACTTATCGTCGCCGTGCTCGCCGCAGCGCTCGTCATGACTGCTGGATTTGCACACGCCAAGACCCTCAAGCTGGCGATGGACGCCGACCCGGTCTCCATGGATCCTCACGTCCAGCTCTCCGGCGGCATGCTCCAGTACTCCCACCTTGTGTTCGATCCGCTGCTGCGCTGGACCAAGGACATGAAGTTCGAGCCGCGCCTGGCCGAAAAGTGGGAGCGCATGGACGACCTGACCATGCGTTTCCATCTGCGCAAGGGCGTCAAGTTCCACTCCGGCAACGAGTTCACGGCCAAGGACGTGGCCTGGACCCTGGCCCGCCTGAAGAAGAGCCAGGATTTCAAGGGCCTGTTCGAGCCCTTTGCCGAGCCCAAGATCGTGGACGACTACACTATCGATCTGGTGACCAAAAGGCCCTATCCGCTGCTTCTCAACATGGCCACCTATCTCTTCCCCATGGATAGCGAATTCTACACCGGCACGGATGAGAGCGGCCAGCCCAAGGACGCCATCTTGAAGACCGGCCCCTCCTTCGCCGCCGTGAACGAGTCCGGCACCGGCAAATACATCGTGGCCGAGCGCGAGCAGGGAGTGAAGACCGTGTTCACGGAGTTCGAGGGGTACTGGGATACCGAGTCTCCGGGCAACGTGTCGGAGATCATCCTGACCCCCATCAAGGAAGACGCCACCCGCGTGGCCGCGCTGCTTTCCGGCGATGTGGACTTCATCATGCCCGTGCCGCCCCAGGACCTGGACCGTCTGGGCCAGAGCGAGGACGTGAAGGTCGTGACCATGACCGGTTCCCGGGTCATCACCTTCCAGCTCAATCAGAAGCGCCGTGAAGAGTTCAAGGATCCCAAGGTCCGCCAGGCTATCATATACGCCACGAACAACCCGGGCATCGTGCAGAAGATCATGAAGGGGTTCGGCACCGCGGCCGGCCAGCAGAGCCCCGAGGGCTACCAGGGCCACGACCCGGCGCTGACCCCCCGCTACGACCTGGAGAAGGCCAAGCAGCTCATGGCCGAGTCCGGCTACCCGGACGGCTTTACCGTGACCATGATCGCCCCGAACAACCGCTACGTGAACGACGAGAAGATCGCCGAGGCGTTTGTCGCCATGATGTCGAAGATCGGCATCGAGGTGGACCTGAAGACAATGCCCAAGGCCCAGTACTGGGATCAGTTCGACGCCCAGGTGGCCGACATCCAGATGATCGGCTGGCACGCGGATACCGAGGACACCGGAAACTTCTTCGAGTTCCTGCTGATGTGCCCCAACAAGGAAACCGGATACGGCCAGTACAACTCCGGTAACTACTGCAACCCCGAGGTCGACGAGATCATCCTCGCTTCCCAGTCCGAAACGGACGTGGCCAAGCGTTCCGCGATGCTCCAGAAGGCCGAGGCCATTGTCTACGAAGACGCCGCCTACGTGCCTCTGCACTGGCAGGACCTCTCCTGGGCCGGCAAGCCGAACCTCCAG
>JBMCLC010000114.1:0-5965 GCA_048614715.1 Oceanidesulfovibrio sp. | reverse complement strand
CTTCGCCAAGGAGCGCGGGGTGGACCTCGCCGTGGTGGGTCCGGAGGTGCCGCTGGTCCTCGGCCTGTCCAACGCCATGGCCAAACAGGGCATTCTCTGCTTCGGTCCGGATGCCTACTCGGCTCAGCTCGAGGGCAGCAAGTCCTTCGCCAAGCTCGTGATGGCGCAGACCGGTGTGCCCACCGCCCGCTCGGAAACGTTCGACGACTACGATTCGGCCAAGGCCTACCTCGACGAACACCCCATCCCCGTGGTCATCAAGGCGGACGGCCTGGCGGCCGGCAAGGGCGTGACAGTGGCCAGAACCCGAGAGGAAGCCGAAAGCGCTCTGGACATGTGCATGCGCAAGCAGTCCTTCGGCATGGCCGGCGACCGCGTGATCATCGAGGAAGCCCTCGAGGGCGAGGAGGCATCCTTCCTGGCCCTGTGCGACGGTGAGACTGTCGTGCCCCTCGCCTCGTCCCAGGACCACAAGGCCATTGGCGAGGGCGACACCGGCCCCAACACCGGCGGCATGGGCGCCTACAGCCCGGCCCCCATCCTGCCCGAATCCGAGCTGGAAACAGTCTGCGACCTCGTGGCCCGGCCAATCGTGCGAGCCATGGCCGCTTCGGGCCATCCCTTCGTGGGGGTTCTCTACGCCGGTCTCATGGTCAAGGACGGCGCGTACAAGGTGCTGGAGTACAACGTCCGCTTCGGCGACCCCGAGTGCCAGCCGCTCCTGGCCCGGCTCGACTCCGACCTGGCCGAGCTCATGCTCGCCTGTGTCGAGGGACGGCTCGATCCGTCCTTGGTGCGCTGGAAGCCGCAATCCAGCTGCTGCGTCGTGATGGCAAGCAAAGGCTACCCTGGCAGCTACGCCAAGGGCAAGGCCATCGCAGGCATCGAGACCGCCGAGGAGCTGGAAGGCGTAACCGTGTTTCACGCAGGAACCGCCATGGAGGCGGGCCGCATCGTCACCTCGGGCGGCCGGGTTCTGGGCGTGACCGCGCTGGGCGACGACCTCAAAGCCGCGCAAACCAGGGCCTACGAGGCCGTGGACCGCATATCATTTGAAGGCAGTTACGTACGTCGCGATATCGGCGACAAGGGACTCGCGCGCTGACTGAAGCGCCCCACCACCCGGCCTCGATACGCCGGGGCCGAGTTCTTTTCACAGCATCGGTTCAGACCGCCAATTGCGGCAACCGGCGCACAACCCTGGAGGATTAATGATACAGGTAGCCGTTTTTATGGGCAGCGCCTCGGACGAGGAGATCATGCGCCCTTGCGCCGACATTCTCGACTCGCTTGAGATCAACCACCGGTTCACCATCACCTCGGCCCACCGCACCCCGGAACGGACCGAGCGGCTCATCAAGGAGCTGGAGGCTGATGGCTGCGAAGTCTTCATCTGCGGCGCGGGTATGGCCGCCCATCTGGCCGGCGCAGTCGCCGCGCGCACCATCAAGCCGGTCATCGGCGTTCCGCTCGCCGCATCGCCACTCGGCGGCATGGACGCCCTGCTTGCCACCGTGCAGATGCCCCAGGGGTTCCCTGTGGCCACCATGGCCCTGGACCGCTCCGGCGCCCGCAACGCCGCGTGGCTCGCTGCGCAGATTCTGGCCCTCAAGGAGCCTGCCATCGCCGAACGGCTCAGGGACGTGCGTGAAGGTTTCAAGGAAGGCGTGGACGAAGCAGCCTTCAACCTGGAAAGCGGCTCCATCTAGCCGTTCCGGCCGGTCCGGGTTCCGATCCGTCAGCCCCGTGTGGATCTCATGCGAGGACTACGCTGTGCCGGCGGCGTAGTTCTTCTCCTTGCCGAACGATTCGACCCGGACGAGCATGGTTGTGAAGCTGCCCAGCTCCGGCGAGCAGACCGGGCAGCCGTTGGTGCCGATTAGAAAGGAGTGGTCGAGCTCTTCCGGGAGCAGGCCCGAGGCCTCGATGAGGCTGCGGGTGCGAGCCGGACGCCAGAGCACCGGCCGCCCGCACCGCAGGCACTCCACATAGAGCAGTTCCGGGTCGAATCGTTTGCGTCCCGCCACAAGGGACAATGCGGCTCGGTGGGTGTCGATGCGGCATTCCATGGCGACCCCCGCAGACATGCTGCAGTGTTTCGGCCGCTGGATACGTCCTGCGGCCCATGTCCATAGTATCGGCCGCTCCGCCGTCTCCTTAAGTTTCTGACGCCCAACATTCACGCTACCCCGTCGATTCTCGGCTTCCAGCGCTTACGGTCCCTTTTTGGCGGACCGCGCCAGCTACCACCTCCCAGTGCGTGGACCCGGCCGGAGCGTCGTACCCGTGGTGCGTCACGCAAACCACGGCCACACCATCCTCGCGATTGACCCGTTCCACCTCCTGCATCACCACCCGGGCCGACTCAGGGTCCAGGGCCGAGACTGGCTCGTCCAGCAGCAGGGCCTTGGGCCGCAGAAACAAGGAACGGATAAGGCAGAGCCGCTGACGCTGCCCCACGGAGCACTCGTTCGCGTTCTTGTCGAGGTCGAGCCCGGCCAGCAGCATGCGGTCCAGGGCTTTTCGCATGGCCGCCTCATCCGGCGCTGCCGGCCCCTCGGAGCGGGACACGGCCAAGCCGAACGGCAGTAGCAGATTGCTGCGGATGGAGCCGTCCTGCAGCACGGGCGTCTGCTGGAGATGGTTCACGCGGCGGCGGAAGACTTCGGGCCTGATCGCGGCAGCGTCCTCGCCGTCCAGCAGGAGCCTGCCCGCGCTCGGCACGTCCAGAAGGCTGAGCAGCCGGAGCAGGCTGGACTTGCCGCCGCCCGAGGGGCCTGTGACCAGGACAAACTCCCCGGGAGCCACGGCAAAATCGATGCCGGAAAATACTGGCCCGCCCCCGGGGTAGGTGAAATGGGCCTGCTCCAGGGCAAGAACTGGGCTAATCTCATCCATTTACCGAATCTAACACCGCCGTGGTTCAACCACCAACTCCGAACCCGCCTTGACACCAGAAGGTCACACATGAAATCGTTCTGCATACGCGCATTCTCTTCTGGACCTTCCGCGATGACGCACGAGACCATTACCACACGCCGCTCCATCCGCGAGCTTCCTGCCGCGCTCCGCAACCAGATCGCGGCAGGCGAGGTGGTGGAGCGTCCGGCCAGCGTGCTCAAGGAACTCGTGGAGAACAGCCTGGACGCCGGCGCTTCCCGCGTTTCCGCCATTCTCGACCGCGGTGGCCAGGGGCTCATCGAGGTCCAGGACGACGGCCACGGTATGGACGCCTCCGAGCTTGAACTCGCCGTGATGCGCCACGCCACGAGCAAGGTCTCCACCTTCGAGGAGCTACTCGCCGTGGGCAGCTACGGCTTCCGGGGCGAGGCCCTGGCGTCCATCGCCTCGGTCTCTTCCTTCACCATCGCCTCCAGCCCGGATGGCGAAACCGGCCACGCCCTGGAGGTGATCCACGGCGCGCTTCAGTCCGCCATGCCGGCGGCCCTGCCACGTGGCACGCGGATCACCGTGCGCGAGCTCTTCGCCAACGTGCCGGCCCGGCTCAAGTTCCTCAAGACTCCGGCCACGGAAAACCGGCGCTGCGCCGAGATTTTCACGCGCCTCGCCCTGACCCGGCCTCACGTGGATTTTAGGCTGGAATCCGGCGGCCGGGAGACGCTCCGCTTCCTCGCGGGGCAGACCCTGCGCGAACGGCTCGCCGTGGTCTGGCCTCCGGCGATCACGGAATCCCTCATCCAAGTCCACGAATCCGCCGGCGAA
This sequence comes from Oceanidesulfovibrio sp., assembly GCA_048614715.1. Taxonomy (GTDB): domain Bacteria; phylum Desulfobacterota; class Desulfovibrionia; order Desulfovibrionales; family Desulfovibrionaceae; genus Oceanidesulfovibrio. The sequence continues at coordinate 2,242 of JBMCLC010000114.1, read as the reverse complement.
CGCCGGGTCTACGGCCTTATCGGCCATCCCGGCTCAGCCCAAGGGCGGCCGGACCGCATCCTTTTCGCCGTGAACGGCCGGCCCGTGCAGGACAAATTGCTGCTCAGGGCGGTGCGCGAGGCCTACTCCGGTCGGCTGCTCTCCCGCGAGCATCCACAGGTGGCCCTCTTTCTGGACATCGCCCCCGAGGAGGTGGACGTCAACGTGCACCCGGCCAAGGCCGAAGTCCGCTTCCGCGACGAACGAGCCATCTTTTCCCTGGTGCGTCGGGCCATTGTGCATGGGCTGGAAGACTCGCTTCCAGGCGCCGCACTGCACAACAGCAACTCCCCCGATCACCAGCCGCGGCCTTCAGGCCAGGCCGCACCGGAGCAATCATCCCACGACTCCGCCCACGGCGCGGTTCACGAATCCGCCGGACGGTACGCCTCCTCGCTCACCACGCCCGAGCCGCCGCCATTCTCTCCGGCCATTCGGGCGCCTCTGGCCGCGCCACGGCCGCCCGCGCAAGAACCCTCCCAGGCTCCGCTGCCCTTCGCGCCCGCCGGAGACGGACCAGCCCGCCCTTCCGCCCCCTCGGTGCGAGACGCGCGCCATGCCGGGCCGCCCACCGCTGGCCGCGGCTTCGAATATCTCGGGCAAGTGGCGTCCACCTATCTGTTGCTGCGTCTGGATAACGGAGGCCTCGCCGTGCTCGACCAGCACGCCGCCCATGAGCGCGTGCTCTTCGACACACTGCGCAACACGTCCGACACCGGCTCCCGGCCCCTGGCCATACCCCTGGAGCTTGCTCTGCACCCGTCCGAGGCTGCGCGGCTCATGGAACTCGCCGTGGAGCTCGAGCGGCTCGGCTTCTCGCTCTGCTCGCAGGGCTCCACGCTCGTTGTCCACGCTGTTCCCGGCAGCCTGACCCCGGCCAGGGCTCGCGAATTTCTGCAATCGTGTCTGGCGGAACAGGTGGACGACCTTTCTGCCGTTTGGGCCTTGCTCTCCTGCCGCATGGCGCTCAAGGCCGGGGAGCCTCTGGCTCCTGACGAGGCCATGGCCCTGCTCGAGGCGTGGGCCGGCTGCGAGGACCGGGACTACTGCCCCCATGGCCGGCCGGTGCTCGTCTCCTGGAGCCCGGACGATCTGGCCAGACTTTTCAAACGCCGCGGCTAGCCCTGGTTTTCCAAAACGACCGGAGTCTATTTTTCTGGACAGTCGCCGCTGGCATCGCCCAGCAGACCTCCATCGACTTCGCTCTTCATCCCTGCAGATGCGGATCATCGGCCGCCAGATACCCCCGTACGTAGTCGGCCACGCCATCCTCCAGAGACGTGGACGGCGCGGGCGCTCCGGCGGAGCGCAGCCTGTCCATCCTCGCTTCGGTGAAATACTGGTAGCTGCCGCGGATCGTCTCCGGCATGGGGATGTATTCGATGCGCTCCTGCGCGCCCATGGCCGCAAACACGGCGACGGCGAGGTCGTTCCATGTCCTCGCCATGCCTGTTCCCACATTGAACACGCCATTGGCCCGCGGGTTTTCCAGAAACCACGCCATGAGCGCGGTGCAGTCCTTCACGTAGACGAAATCGCGCATCTGGCCGCCGTTCGGGTAGTCGTCCCGGTGGGAGCGGAAGAGCCTGAGCGAGCCGCGCTCATTGATCTGCTCGAAGGCCTTGCAGACCATGGAGCGCATCTCACCCTTGTGGTACTCGTTCGGACCGAACACGTTGAAGAACTTGAGACTCACGATTGCGTCGAGCAGCCCCTTGTCTCTGGCCCAGAGGTCGAAACGGTGCTTGGAGTAGCCATAGGGATTGAGGGGGCGCAACGCATCGAGGCCCTCGTGATCGTCATCAAAGCCTAGACCGCCATCTCCGTAGGTGGCTGCGCTGGAAGCGTTGATGAACCGGATGCCGCGTTCCAGGGCCCAGGCGCACAGGGTCTGCGAGTAGCGCAGGTTGTTCTCCCAGAGGAAGTCCATGTCCTGCACCGTGGTGGAGGAGGACGCTCCCATGTGGATCACGGCCTGCGGCGTTTCCCAAGGCTCCTCGCCATGGAGGATCATCTCCATGAAGGTGTCCTTGTGGAAGTAGTCCGTGTAGACGAGGTTGCGCAAATTGCGCCATTTGCCCGACTCGCCGAGGTTGTCCACGATGATGATGTCGCGAACTCCGGACTGGTTGAGCTGCCAGACCATGGCGCTGCCCAGAAAGCCCGCGCCGCCGGTGATGATGTACATGGCGTTTTCCTTGAT
>JBMCLC010000113.1:0-5978 GCA_048614715.1 Oceanidesulfovibrio sp. | reverse complement strand
GCGCATCCATCATCCAGACGGCTGCATACACGGGCCCCCAGGGCGCACAGGGGGCTGACTACATCGCCGGATTCAACGGCAAGGGAGACCCCTACTTCTCCACCACCGCCACCCTGCCGCCCGGCCACGGCCTGACAGTCGCCGTATCCTGGCCCAAAGGGTACGTGGCCGAGCCCACCGAGACCGAAAAGGCCATGCACCGCATCGAGAGCAACATGCCCTCGCTCATCGCCGTTCTCGCCGTGCTCATCCTGCTGGCATACTACTACTTTGCCTGGAACAAGGTGGGCCGCGACCCGGAAAAGCGCCCCCCCTTCCCCCGCTTTCATCCGCCTCGCGGCATTTCTCCCGCGGCCGCGCGGACCATCATGCGCATGGGGTACGACGACAAGGCCTTTGCCGCGGCCATGATCAACCTGGCGGTGAAGGGCTACGCCACCATCAGCGAGGAAAGCAAGTTCTTCTCCTCGACCTACGTAATGAGCCGTACAGGCGCATCGGCCAAGGCCTGCAACCTGTCCAGGGGCGAAAAGCTCGCGGCCGACGCCCTTTTCGGTGGCTCGGACGTCGTCGAGATATCGCGCTCCAATCGCTCCCAGATACGCTCGGCCAATAAGCGTCTCGCCGCGTTCCTGCAACTGGAGCACGAAAAGATCCACTTCCTCACCAACAAGCAGTGGCTCATCCCGGGCATCCTCGTCACCCTGGTCACCCTCGGCGCCCTCGCCCTCACCAGCCGTCAGCCCCCCGTGGCAGGCTTCCTCTCCCTGTGGCTGGCGGGATGGACCACCGGAGTCACCTTCCTGCTCTACACGGTTATCAGGCTCTTTCGCTCCGGCAGCTTCGTGGGCGGGATACTCAGCAGCCTCTTCGCCATACCCTTCGTGGGCGGCGAGATCTTCGGGCTGTTCGCCTACGCGGAGGTCACCTCCTTTCCAGCCACCGCGGGCCTTATCGTGCTGTTCCTGCTCAACGCCGTGTTCTATTTCCTGCTCAAGGCGCCCACGGCTGAAGGCCGCATCATCATGGACGAAATCGAAGGGTACAAGCTGTTCCTGGAGACCACCGAGAAGGACCGGCTGAACATCATGAACCCACCGGACGTAACGCCCGAGGTTTTTGAAAAGAACCTGCCCTACGCCGTGGCACTGAACGTGGAGCACGAATGGTCCGAGCGGTTCGAAAGCCATCTGCAGCGCATGGGCCAGCAGGTTTCCGGCTACTCGCCGCACTGGTACCACGGCTCGTCCATGTCCAGCCTGGGGCGAGCGCTTTAGCCAGCTCATTTGCCGACGCTTTTACAAGTGCCGTGGCGTCCAGCACGTCCTCTTCCGGTTCCGGAGGCGGCGGCTCTTCCGGCGGCGGTGGAGGCGGCGGTGGAGGCGGCGGCTGGTAGACGCCTCTCCCAGTCAACCGGAAACGACCATGGACGGCCCAACCCTCGCCCTGTCCCTGCTCGCGGCGTCGCTCACCGCGCTGGTCCTCTACGCGGCCTATGTCTATAACAAGCTCGTGGGCCTGAGCCTACTTGTGAAAAACGCCTTGTCGCAGATAGATGTCCAGCTCTCGCGCCGGCACAACCTTATTCCGAACCTCGTGGCCGTGACGCAGGGCTACCTGGCCCACGAACGCGGCGTGCTGGAGAGTGTAACGCGCGCCCGGGCTGAAGCCTCGCGGCTGCTGGCCAGCCGGCCCGAGTATGACGACGCCGTAGGCGTGACCGCGCTCAGCAGCGCCGAAACCGAGCTCACCGCTTCACTGGCGCGGCTCCTCGTCGTGATGGAGGCCTACCCGGAACTCAAGGGCGCGCAACATACCGGCCGGCTCATGGAGGAGCTTGCCTCCGCGGAAAATCGCGTGGCCTTCGCCCGCCAGCATTACAATGATTCGGCCATGCGGTATAATACGCTCCGCGAGTCGTTTCCGGCAATGTTCGTCGCCGGCGCCTTCGGCTTCACAGGCGCGGCCTATCTGGAATTCGCCGACCGCTCCATTGAAATCCCGTTCGACGTCGGCCTGAACGAATAACCGTAGCCCGACTCCAGGACGCTTTGCCATATGACCATGGACTTCTTCAGCCGCCAGGAGCAAGCCCGACGCAACACGGGGAGCCTGGTCTTCTACTTCGTCATTGCCGGATTCGGCATCGTGGCCATGGTCTGCCTCATCGTTGCCTCGGTCATCGCGGTCATCGCCGGGTTCCTCATCGAGCCGACCCAGTTCTGGATCGTCCGCGATTTCAACAAGATCATCGTGGTCACGGCCATTTTTACCGGCGGAACCATCCTGGGGCTCTCGCTCGTCAGAATCAGCGAGCTCAAACGCGGGGGCGGCGATGCACTGGCGTCCATGCTGGGCGGCACGCTCATTCCCGTGGACACCACCGACCCCACCTTCCGCAAGGTGCTCAACGTTACCGAAGAAACGGCCATCGCCGCCGGCATCCCCTGCCCGCCCGTCTATATCCTTGGACGCGAGGATGGCATCAACGCCTTTGCGGCAGGCTACCGTCCTCAGACCGCGATCATCGGCGTGACTAGAGGCGCGGCCGAGCTCCTGGACCGCGACGAACTCCAAGGCGTCATCGCGCACGAAATCTCCCACATCCTCTACGGCGACATGCGGCTCAACATTCGGCTCATCGGGCTCGTCCACGGCGTCATGGTCATGGGCCTGTTCGGCAGGCGCCTTTTCCTGCGATCCATGGGCTACTCGGGCATGTTCTCCAGGGACGCAGAGGGCGGCGCATCCTTTTTTCCAGGCGTCCTCGGCGGGCTCGCCCTCATGGTGGTCGGGGCTGCGGGCACCCTGGTCGGCAGCTTTCTCAAGGCATCCATATGCCGGCAGCGCGAGTACTTGGCCGACGCCTCCGCCGTGCAGTTCACACGCAACCCGGCAGGCATCATCGGCGCCTTGAAGAAGATGGGCGGCTGGCCCATCGGCTCGCAGATGGAAAGCAACCGCGCCGAGGAGGCGAGCCATCTGTTCATCGGCCAGACGCGCGATTCCATCTTCAGGAGATTGCTCGCCACGCACCCCACCCTGGAGCAGCGCATCCGACGGCTGGACCCGTCCTGGGACGGCGCATTCCCCACTGTGGACGAGGAAACCAGGCGCTGTATGGCCATGGCGAGCAAGCGTGAGATACCCGGCCTTCTCGCCCTGGCCCGCCCCCCCGCCGTCCAGGAACTCCGTGACAACGGCTGCGGCGATGTCGCGGAACCGGCAGCGCTGTCCAGTACGGTGGGCTCCCTGGAGGCGGCGTGCCTGGAGTTCGCGCGCGGGCTCATGGCCCAGATTCCGCAAAGTTTGGTCCTCGCCTGCCGCAACCCGGAGCACGCCCGCAGCCTCTTGTTCGCGCTGCTCCTGTCCACGGATGAAAAAATTCGCAGCAACCAGCTCGACGCCTTGCTCCAGCTCACGGACATCCGCTGCCACGACCAGGTGGCCGAGTTTTACGAGATTCCGGAAATACGCCGTCCCGCCCTGCGCCAAATCCTGCTGGACATGGCCATACCGGCGCTGCGACGCATGCCGCGGGAAACCTACGCCGTGTTCAAGGAGGTCGTGACACTGCTCATCCACGCAGACCGGCGGGTGGACCTCTCCGAATGGATGATCCACCGCGTGCTGTTCAGGCGCATCGCTCCCTTCTTCGGCGCCAGCCGGGACGTGCCTATGACCGTGGAGGGGTTCGCTCCGGTCATCCGATCCGTGGAGATGCTGCTCTCCTGCCTCGCCCATCTGGGAAAACGCATCCGGGAACCGGACGAACGCCGCGCCTCGGCCGAAAACGCTTTCGCCAGGGGGGCCGGGCGCCTTGACCTCTCGGGCGTATCGCTGCTTCCGCTCGAAGCATCGAACCTCGCTGCGCTGGACAACGCCCTCGCCAGCCTGGAGCTGCTGACGCCGCCATGGAAGAAGCAGCTGCTGGAGGCCGCGGCGGCAGTTGTGCTGGCCGACGGCGTGGTGACGGCGCCGCAGGGCATCGTGCTGCGCGGCGTGGCGGAAGGCCTTGACCTTCCCATGCCGCCCCTGCTACCCGGACAAACCATTCACACAACTCCCTGATATAGAAAGGAGCCGCCATGCCTTCCATGGACGTTGTCAGTAAGATCGATCTGCAGGAAGTGGATAACGCCGTGAACAACACTTCCAAGGAAATCGCCACCCGCTACGATTTTCGCGGTGTGGAAACCACGGTGGAGCTGAACCGCAAGGACAAGAAGGTGGTCCTGGAAACCGGCGACGACATGAAGCTCAGGGCCCTCAAGGACCTGCTCATCGCCCACCTGGTGCGCCGCAAGGTGGAGCCCAAGAGCCTCGAATTCAAAGAGCCCGAAGCCGCATCCGGCGGCCGTCTGCGCCAGGAAGCCGTCATCCAGGAAGGCATCGATAAAGAGAAGGCCCAAGCCATCGTCAAAGCCATCAAGACCACCAAGCTCAAGGTGCAGCCCGCCATCCAGGACGACCAGGTCCGCGTAACCGGCAAGAAGATCGACGATCTGCAGGAAGTCATCCAGCTCCTGAACGAGAAGGATTTCGGCCTGCCCCTGCAATATGTGAACATGAAGCGCTAAGTGTCTGCTAATGCTGGACACGTACGCCTCTATCCTGTTATTTTCGCTGCGTTACCGGCGGTTGAGACGTCGTTGACCACTGTCCCGGAGAACACGCATGCACACTGCTTTGCACCACGCTTCGCGCAAGAACTTGGCCCCCATGCTCTTTGCCGTCGTCTTCGCAATCCTGCTCGCTCCATCGCCGGCCGGCGCCTACGATGAAAAAGTGCAGCAGTGCATCGACAAATACACCTCCCGCAGCCAGCCCAGATTAGCCAGCAACACTCTGCGCGCAGCATGCTTGTGCCAGTACGGCACCATGGGCATCTCCCGATGCTCCCAATGGCCCGAAGAGCGCATCGACTGCGTGGTCGATCTCATGCCCCAGGCCATGGACAACAACGACGCCCGGCGCGTGAACACCTACTGCAAACGAAAAGCCGGTCTGCGTTTCAACTAAGGAGCTTGAATGCGCCGCCTACTGCCCTGTCTCATCCTCGTGGCCGCCCTCGTTGCCGGGTGCGGCTTGTTCGAATCCAATGAAATCGACTGGCAATCCCGGGTGGGCACGTATTCTTATGAAGACGCCGTCAAGGACTACGGCGAACCCCAATCCTGCCAGGAATACGCCGACGGCGGCCAGAGCTGCAACTGGAAGACTGACGCCATCGTTTCCTCGGACCGGAACATGGTCCTGACTTTCGACAGTTACGGCTATTTCGAAAGCATGAGCATGATGAGCAAGTAGGTCGATCCTGACCGGCATCAGTTCTTTGGACGATATATCGTATCGCTATGATTCCAAGGATGTAGCCGCGCTGGGTGGCTCGTCCCCCGATTTGCCCGGCGCGTTTCGCGCGCAAGACTTCCCGAGGGACCATCATGACGACGCGCCTCGCACTCTCCACCCTGGCCATCGCGACAGCCCTGCTCCTTTGCTCACGTGCCGCCACACCTGCTGCCGCCTACAGCGGCGACGCCGGGAGCGGTTTCCGCTACGAGGAGTTCGAGCTCACCGATGACCGCGAGCTCACCGGCTTCATCGTCAACTCACGGAACACCATCCGCCGCAACGTGCGCGTAACCATAACCGCCATTGGCGAGGCGAGCGGAGCCCCATTGTGGAGCACCCGGCTGAACCTGGGCACCATGAGCCCGGGCGAGCGCAAGCCCTTGAACGCCGCCTACGGACGTTTCACCGCCGATCCCGGCTCCTTCACCTTCGAATTCACGGAAGAACGCCAGCCAGAGCCGCAGCAGCCCGAGGCCGAGACCGAGGCCCCGGAGGAACCGCAAGCGGAAGAAGCCCCCCTGCAGGACGAAAACGCCTGCTCCAGCATAGAGAACACCCTGCGCGGCAAGGAAGTCTTGGGAAACGGCGAATGCACGTCCGTTCCATTCACCCTCGCCAAAGGC
>JBMCLC010000112.1:0-5983 GCA_048614715.1 Oceanidesulfovibrio sp. | reverse complement strand
CGCCTTGCCGGCGGGGCGGAGCAGTTTTACGATCTGCGCGCCCTGGACATGACCCGGGAGGCCCTGGCGTCCATACGGCTGGTAGGGCCCGAGGACGCGGGAGAGCGGATGCGCTGGGAGATCGCTTTCGACCGGGATAACGCTGCCCGGGCCTCGTTCACCTGGCCCGAGTTCTTGAAGGACAAGCCGGTTTCGCATATGGAGGCGGATTCCTACGCGATGAGGCTGCTCGGGCTGCGGGGCACTGGATTGTACGAGCCGGCCGACGAGAACGCTATTGAGCAGGAGCCGGCCTTCACGATATATGTGCAGCGCCGCGGCGCGGATTCGCCCGAGCGTCTCGTGTTTTCCCTCCGCCGGCCGGAAGGCGCCGATCCGCTGGACGCTGGCAATGCGACGTTCGTGCTGGAGTCGGACTGGCAGACACAGCCGCTCGTGGTGGCGGCCAGGGATGTGGATGCGCTGCTGCGTACGGCGAGGCGCACCAGGTGCGGCGCATCGAGGCGGCGTATCTGGAGTCGGGCGCAGGTCAACGCAACGCCACGGCAGTTTTCGAGGACGGCGGCTGGAAACTCCAGGAGCCGGAGGGCGGCGGAAAGCTGCCCGACCTGGGCATGACCGTGTGGCGCATGGCTGACCTGGCCTACACCGACGAACCGCGCGAACTGCTTCCGGCCGATGCGGTTCGGCTTCTGGTTGTGCGGCTGTATGGCGAAGGACTGGACGAAGCCGGGCTGGAGCTGGCCTGGTATGCAACACCCTATGACGTGGGCGCGCTCGTTGCCGTCGACGGGGCAGGGCCGTATTACCCCGTGGGCGAGAGCGGACAAGGCATCGCCGACGCATTGATCGATCAACTTTTTGAGGAAGCCGGGTCCGTAAAGCCGGAGGACGCTCCGGAGCCGTCCGCCAACGCTTCCGCAACATCACCCGAAGGAGCCTGACATGGCGCGTATCACCGTTGAAGATTGTCAAAAACAAGTGGACAATCGCTTTTTGCTCGTCCAGATGGGCATCAAGCGCGTCCAGCAATACCGCGAAGGCTACGAAGCCCTCGTGGCCTCGAAGAACAAGGAAGTCGTGAACGCCCTCCGCGAGATCGCCGAAGGCAAGGTGCTCGTGGTGGAAGAGCCCGCGGTCCGCTCTGAAGAGGCAGCCGTGTAACCGGAAGCAATGGATACGATGACTTCCAAACGAGACTACTACGAGGTTCTGGGCGTTTCCCGACAGGCGTCCGAGGACGAGATCAAGCGGGCCTACCGCAAGCTCGCATTCGAGAACCACCCGGACCGGAATCCGGACGACGCCGAGGCCGAGACGCGCTTCAAGGAGGCGGCAGAGGCCTACGAGGTGCTCCGCGATCCGCAAAAGCGTCAGCGCTACGACCAGTTCGGCCATGCCGGTGTGGGCAACGGCGGCGCCGGCGGCTTTGGCGGATTCAATTCCAACGAAGACATCTTCAGCGCTTTCGGCGACATATTCAGCGAGTTCTTCGGGTTCGGCGGTGGCGGCGCCCGCAGTCGCGGTCCCCGGCCGCGCGCCGGCATGGATCTGCGCTACAACCTCACGATCTCTTTCCGCGAGGCGGCCAAGGGTGTGGAAAAGACCATCACCATACCCACGGACGTTCCGTGCGATCAGTGCGACGGCACGGGCGCGGCTCCGGGCACCAGTCCGGAGACCTGCCGGCAGTGCAATGGCGCCGGCCAGGTCCACCAGTCCCAGGGCTTTTTCCGCATCGCCGTGACCTGTCCGATCTGCCGCGGCGAGGGCGTGGTCATCACCGATCCTTGCCCCAGATGCAAGGGACGCGGCACGAACGCCGAGATGCGCGACCTCAAAGTGCGCGTCCCGGCAGGCGTGGACGACGGCAGCCGCCTGCGCCTGCGCGGCGAGGGCGAGCCCGGCGAGCACGGCGGCCCCCCCGGCGACCTCTACGTGGTCATCCGCGTGGAGGACGACAAGACCTTCGACCGCCAGGGCCAGGACCTCATTTACCAGACCTCGGTTTCCATGGTGGACGCGGCGCTGGGCAAGAAGATAGAGGTGCCCACACTGGACGAGCCCGTGACCATGGAGGTTCCGCGCGGCACGCAGTCCGGCGAGATTTTCAAGCTCAAGGGCAAGGGCCTGCCGTACCTGGGCTCCGAGCACAAGGGCGACCTGCTCGTGGAGGTCACGGTCAAGACGCCGACCCGGCTGACCAAGAAACAGGAAGACCTTCTCAAGGAGTTCAAGAAGCTCGAGAAGAACAAGCCCATCAACAAGGTGAAGAATTTCTTCAAGAAGGAAGACAAAGCCGTTGGCGACTGAGGAATAGCGTGGCTGCATCTTTTTGGCCATGTTTTCTCCGCCGTTACTGGAGTTCACGCGAAACCAGCAGGCATCCATGACCGGATTCTCCCACATTGACGAAGAAGGCCGCGCGCGCATGGTGGACGTGGCCGGCAAGGACGTGACCCAGCGCCGCGCCGTGGCCGGCATGGAAGTGCGCCTTTCGGCCGAAACCTTCAAGCTGCTCACGGAGCAGGCATTGCCCAAGGGCGACGCCCTGGCTACCGCGCGGATAGCGGGTATCCAGGCCGGCAAGCAGACAGCGCAGCTCATCCCGCTGTGCCATCCGCTGCCGCTCAGCTATCTCGATGTGTCCTTTGGTCTGGACGAGGCGAACGCCACCGTCCGCGTGAAGGCCGAGGCCCGCACGGCGGATCGCACCGGCGTGGAGATGGAGGCCATGACCGCGGCGTCCGTGGCCGCCCTCGCGCTGTACGACATGTGCAAGGCCGTGCAGAAGGATATCGTGCTCAGCGACCTCAAGCTGCTGTATAAATGCGGCGGCAAGAGCGGGGAGTTCAAAAGTCCGGCCTGGGCCGAGTGGGAGACGCTGGGCGAGTAGCGAAACGGCGAACCTGTATTTTCGTGTCATCACGGCGGCTGTCCCGTATCCGGGATGGCCGCTTTTTTTGTTCGATGAATGGCGCAGGGGATGAGCGCAAGCGGAAATGTTTTCGGCCTGAACAGGAACCGTTCAGGCAGTATGGAGGTTGCTGATTACAACATCGTACGCAAGGAACGAACGCATGGCTGCCGGGAATTCCAGCCCACCGTTGTTGACCGCAAATAATGCAGAGTTCTCTACGAAAGAATCCGTTGGCAAAGTGGCGATAGAAAGCCAACAAGGGTGCGTGTATCGATTGCCTCGCCCGCGACGGTAGACAATATTTCTAAGACGATGTCCCGAAGCGGCCGCATCCGAACTGCAAGTGTACGTTGAAGTTGGTGGGGCAGGCATTCAGGAATGAGGGACGAATAACCACAACCGAAGTAATGGTCCCAAGAAAAAAAAAGCGGCCGCCCCGCATACAGGACAGCCGCCTACATTTCATTATCAGCACCCGGCAAGAGCCCGCCAGGGTTTACCAGACCATGCGCATCTTCACGCCTTGTTCGGCGATTTCCTTCTTGATCTGCGGGATGGTGTACTCGCCGTAGTGCACGATGGAGGCGATGAGCGCGGCCGAGGCCTTGCCCTTGGTCAGCGCGTCGGCCATGTGCTGCGGGTTGCCAGCCCCGCCAGAGGCGATGACCGGGATGGACACGCTCTCCACAATGAGCCGGGTGAGGTCAAGCTCGTAGCCGTCCTTGGTGCCGTCGGCGTCTATGGAGTTGAGGCAGATTTCGCCGGCGCCCAGGGCCTCGCCGTTCTTGGCCCATTCCACGGCGTCCAGGCCCGTGTACTTGCGGCCGCCGTGGACAAAGATCTCGTAGCCCGAGGGAATCTGCTCGGACTTCTGCACCTGCTTCACGTCCATGCCCAGGACAATGCATTGCGAGCCGAAAGCCGCGGCGCCCTGGCTGATGATATCCGGGTTCTTCACGGCGCCGGAGTTCACGCTCACCTTCTCGGCTCCGGCCAGGAGCACGGCGCGCATGTCCTCCAGGGTGTTGATGCCGCCACCCACGGAGAAGGGGATGAATATCTTGGAGGCGACCTCGTTGACCACGTCGAGGAAGATGTTGCGGTCCTCGTGGGAGGCGGTGATGTCGTAGAACACGATTTCATCGGCGCCTTCCTCGTAATACATCCGGGCGGACTCCACCGGGTCGCCGATGTCCACGTTGCCCTTGAATTTGACGCCCTTGGTCAGGCGACCGTTCCGCACGTCCAGGCAGGGTATGATGCGTTTACTCAGCACGGGCGTCCTCCTGGCAGTAGCGGTAGAAGTTTCTCAGCACCTGCAGGCCGGGCTTGCCGGATTTTTCCGGGTGGAACTGCGTGGCCCAGAGGCCGGGGCCGCCGTGCACGGAGCAGAACGTGAGGCCGTAGCGGGTGGTGCCGATGATGTACTTCTCCTTGGGGTTGGGGAAGTAGGAGTGGACGAAGTAGAACTCGGCGTCCGGGTCGATGCCTTCGAACAGCGGGCAGTCCTTGACGAGGTTGATCCTGTTCCAGCCCATATGGGGTATGCGGATGGGGTTGCCGTCTTCGTCGCACATGGTGGGTTGGAACATGACGCACTCGCCGGGAACTATGCCGAGGGCCTTCGTGTTGTTCTCCACCGAGTAGTCGAGCAGTATCTGGCAGCCCACGCAGATGCCGAGCAGGGGCTTGTCCGCGGCCACGTGATCCTTGATGACCTGGTCCAGTCCGGTGGCGATGAGTTCGTCCATGGCCGAGCCGGCAGCGCCAACGCCAGGAAAGATCAAGCCCGTGGCCTGGGCGATCTCTTCCGGATCGGCCGTTATGATGTTCGGTATTTCGAGGTGGTCCAGGGCGCGGCGCACGCTGGTCTGGTTGCCGGCTTTGTATTTCAGAATGGCGAGCATGGGGTTTCCTCCGGGTAAACGTCCGGAGCGCACTGGCTCCGGAGTGGAAAACGTTACCTAACAAGGGTTCGTTAGCCGCGCAAGCTTGCCTTGGTGGATTTGTCTGATAGACTAATCAGGAAATCCCCCATTGAATAATCACTAAGAATTCCGAGGAATGCAATCTCATGAACGAAGACCTCCAACAACAAGCCACGGCGTATATCGATATTCTGGAACAATACTGGGAACAAAGCATGGCCTGGATCGTCTCCGGCGGTCTGCGCATCCTGCTCATTCTCATCCTGCTCATCATCACGCTCAAGGTGATGGGAGTCATCACCCGCCGGGGTTTCAAACGGTTGGGCAAGAACCGCGACACCGAATACCTCAAGCGGGTGGACACCATGCGGGGCATCATCTCCTTCACGCTGAAGGTGGCCCTGCTCATCGTGGCGCTGCTCATGATTCTCGGCGAAGTGGGCATCGAGCTCGGCCCGATCCTGGCCGCGGCCGGAGTCATCGGCCTGGCCGTCAGCTTCGGCGCGCAGAATCTGGTGCAGGACGTCATCAGCGGCTTTTTCCTGCTTCTGGAAGATCAGGTCCGCGTGGGCGACGTGGTCCAGACTGTGGGCAAGGCCGGCGTGGTGGAGCGCATCACCCTGCGGCTCATCGTACTGCGGGATCTTTCGGGTAACGTGCACTTTATCCGCAACGGCAACATCGACGTGATCACCAACATGACCAAGGATTTCTCGTACTACGTGTTCGACGTGGGCGTCGCCTACCGCGAGGACGTGGATGAGGTCATCGAGGCCATCAAAGAGGTGGATGAGGACATGCGGGCTGACGCCGGATTCAACGCCGAGATCCTCGCGCCCATCGAGATTCTGGGCCTGGACAAGTTCGGCGACTCGGCCGTGGTTGTACGCGCCAGGACTCGCACCAAACCCGGCTCGCAGTGGACCATAGGCCGGGAGTTCAACAAGCGGCTCAAGAAAACCTTCGACGACAAGGGCATCGAAATCCCCTTCCCGCATATGACCATCTACCCGGGCGTAGACAAAGAGGGGAAAGCCCCGGCGCTGCATGTGGTGAAAGACGGTGAAATAGGCGTTACTTCGTAACCGGAAAAACAACTGCATCTCGTAAAGCTTCGTCCCTTTGTGCTACCCCT
>JBMCLC010000111.1:0-5987 GCA_048614715.1 Oceanidesulfovibrio sp. | reverse complement strand
AGTCGGAGCTCTTCGGCTACAAGGCCGGGGCTTTCACCGACGCCAAAAAGGACAAGCCCGGCCGATTCCAGCAAGCCCGAGGCGGCACCATCTTTCTGGACGAGATCGCCGAGCTTGCACCCAGCCTGCAGGTCAAGCTGCTGCGCGTGCTCCAGGAAAAGCAGTACGAACCCCTGGGCTCCGTGCGGCCCGAACCGGCCGACGTCCGCATTGTGGCCGCCACCAACCGCGACCTCGACAGCCTCGTCGCGGCCGAGGAGTTCCGGCAGGATCTCTTCTACCGGCTCAATGTGGTCCGGCTGACCATACCCCCCTTGCGGAACCGCGCCGAGGACATCCCCCTGCTCGCGCAGCACATCGTGCAAAAGCTCAACCGCCGCCAGGGCGCCGCCGTGGAAGGCCTTTCCGAAAACGCGCTCTCCGTGCTCATGCGGCACGATTTCCCAGGCAACGTCCGCGAGCTGGAAAACGTGCTGGAGTACGCCTTCATCCTCTGCAAGGAAGGATTCATAGAGGCCGAGCACCTGCCCGAATACCTGCGGCGGGAAAGCGCCGACAATGCCGCGGCCGCACCCCAGGCGTGCGCGCAACCCGCGACCGAACCAGCCGACGACGTGGAAGCCTTGCTGCGCCTCGGCCCGCGGAGCATGGACGAGATGAAGCGGCTGGCCGCCCGCACCGCCGTGCGCCGCCACGGGGGCAAGCGGATGGCCGCAAGTCGCGAGCTGGGCGTGACCAAGGACACCCTGCGCAAGCTGCTCCGCGACGAATCGGGCGAATAATCATCCCGAGCACACTGCATGGCTATTTTTTTTCCCGAAACTTCAGCCAGGACGAATTTTTATCCCTTCTGCTGAGGCCCCTTTCTTCTCTATTTCTACAACATTCTGATTTATCAATACATTCACGCCTGGCACTGTTCATGCTAACCGTAAAGTGAGCTCCCTTGGGGTCGGGGCGGACCGTACAGACTACGGCCATTGCCTGCGGTTCGCCCCCCCTGAGTACAGCAAACGACAGCGGGAAGTGATGATGAAACTGTGCCTTGCCAGCTACGGCGGACGTCTGGCCGCCCTCTTTGAAACCGCCTCCGAGTTCCCATGCTACGAGCTGGAACCCGACGGCGGCGACGCGCCAGTCTTCGTGGCTTCGTACACCCCGGCGCATTGCGACCCCTGCATGCGCCTGGCCGCGCTACGCGAGCAGGGCGTCACCACGCTCATCTGCGGCGGCATCTGCCGGCGGCTCACCGTCCGTGCGGAAGCGGCGGGCCTCCATATCATTCCCTGGATCTGCGGCGACAACGAGACCGTGCTTGCGGCGTGTGTGGACGGTACCCTCTCGCGGCTGACCATGCCCGGATGCCGCAGGGCCCAGCACGCCACGCACGGGCTGGAGCGGCAAGTAAAAGGAGAAGACAGCCGGGACCGCAATCGCATTGGCGGGAGACGGTCCGGCAGACGCCAACTCGAAACCGACCCCACATACAGGAGACCATCATGAAAATCGCCATATCCAGCCCCGGGCCGGACCTTTCGGCCCCTGTGGATCCACGCTTCGGCCGCGCCAGCGGCTTCATCCTCGTGGACGAGGATACCGGAGCCGTGGAGTACGTGAACAACGAGCAGAACCTCAATCTGGCCCAGGGCGCGGGCATCCAGTCCGCCATGAACGTTGCCAGGACAGGCGCCGGCGCAGTCATCACCGGCCACGTGGGGCCCAAGGCCTTCGCCGCGCTGAACAAGGGCAATATCGCCGTGTACCTGTGCGACGGCGGCAACGTGGCCGACGCCCTGGAATCCTTCAAGCGCGGCGAACTCGCGCGGGCCCAAGGTCCGGACAAGGAAGGACATTGGTAAGCAACCACGATTTCAAGGAGTATGATCATGCCGAATAGAGATGGAACAGGTCCCTGGAGTTCACTGGGCAGCGGCTTCGGCCGCGGCGCCGGGAAAGGACAAGGTCGCGGCCAATGGGGCGGTATGTTCCGCCGCTGCTGGCGCGCCCTCGGTTTTGGCAACCAGCCTGTCCAGAATGATGGACAAATCGACAGCCTCGACAACCCAACCGAAAGCTACCCTGCGGGCCAAGGTCGCGGATTTGGTCCGTGTGGTCGCGGAATGGGGCCCGGCGGCGGCATGGGCCGAGGAGTTGCAAATGGCGGCCGTGGCGCGGGTGGCCGCGGCGCTGGTGGTGCCGGCAGAGGACGGAGCCGTGGCTGATTGGCCCCGTCCGCTCCGAATCGCCGTGGCCAGCGGCAAAGGCGGCACAGGCAAGACCACGGTGACCACGAATCTGGCGGTGCACGTCGCCCGCCAGGGGCGAAACGTCGTCGTCGCCGACTGCGACGTGGAGGAACCCAACGCGCACATCTCGTTGTGCGACGGTTTCGTATCCGAGCGTCTGGTCACCGTGGCCGTGCCGGCCATCGACACGGCGGCGTGCCTGGGCGAGGCATGTGGCAAGTGCGTGGAGCTCTGCCGGTTCAAGGCGCTCATCCTCATGGTGGGCGAGGTCATGGTTTTCCCGGAGCTGTGCCACGCCTGCGGCTTGTGCGAGGAAGCATGCCCCGTGGGCGCGGTGAAACGCGGCGAACGCAAGATAGGCACGGTGCGCCGGGGTCGGGTTCAATCCAGCATTCTGGACTCCGCAACCGGTTCGCTGACGCTGGTGGACGGTTTGATGCGCGTGGGGGAAGCCATGGCCCCGCCGCTGATCCATGCGGTGAAGGATGAAGCCGTCCGACTGGCCGAAACCCAGTCCGACCGCGAATCCGTGCTATTCATGGATTGCCCGCCCGGCGCTTCCTGTCCGGCCATCAGCGCTTTGCAGTCCGCCGACGTCGCCTTGCTCGTGGCGGAACCCACGGCCTTTGGCCTGCACGATTTCAAGCTCGCCCTTGAAACGGTGCGCGTTCTCGGCATTCCGCACGCCGTGGTGGTGAACCGCGCGGGCATGGGCGACTACCGTGTGGAGGAGTACCTCGTGGGCGAATCCATCCCATACCTCGCCTCCCTGCCCGTGAGCATGGAGGCCGCACAGGCAGGCTCGCGGGGCGAGCTGCTCATAGACGCCGTGGACGAGCTGGCCCAAGGCTACGCCGATCTCTGGGACGAACTCGAGAATACGGTGCGGGAGACAGTCCCATGCGCGAAATAGTAGTCCTTTCCGGCAAGGGCGGCACAGGCAAGACGAGTATCACCGCCGCCCTCGCATCCTGCGGTCCGCCCAAGGTCCTTGCCGACTGCGACGTGGACGCCGCGGATCTGCATCTGATACTCGAGCCCGAGGTAATCCAGGTCCACGATTTCGTTTCCGGTGAGTTGCCCGTGGTGAATGTTTCGGCCTGTACGGCCTGCGGGCTGTGCATGGAAAAATGCCGCTTCCAGGCCATGGAGGCGGACGCCGAGGGCAAGGCACTCCTGAAGAGCGAGCTGTGCGAGGGCTGCGGCATGTGCGCATACGTCTGCCCCAGCCAGGCCGTGTCCATGGTCCCGCGAAAATGCGGGGTCTGGTACGATTCCGAAACCCGGCACGGCCCCATGATCCACGCCGCGCTGGACATAGGCGCCGAGAACTCCGGCAAGCTCGTGACCACGGTGCGCCAGCGCTCCGGCCGCGTTGCGGAGAACCGTTGCATCGACGTCATCCTCACGGATGGACCTCCCGGCATCGGCTGCCCGGTCATCGCGTCCTTGACGAACGCCGATCTCGCGTTAATTGTCACGGAGCCGACCCGCTCCGCCGTGCACGACCTCAAGCGCATCGCCGATCTCGCCGCCCACTTCGACATCCCGGCGGCGGTGCTCGTGAACAAGGAGGACGTGAACCCGGAGATGGCGCAGTCCGTAACGGCCTTATGCCGTTCTCGTGGCATCGCGTTCCTGGGAGCAACGCCGTACGACCCGGCGTTCTGCGAGGCTCAGCTGGCCGGCCGGAGCGTTGTGGAGCACGCCCCGGACAAGTACACGCCCTTCTTTGAGCATATGTGGAAACGGCTGCTGGGCGAGGACACCTACGCCCCGAGCTCTACTACAGACCTCAAATCACAATTATAATAAGGAGATATGTCAATGAGCGATACAGGATGCACCGGTTGCGGCTCGAGCGGATCATGCGATCCGGGCGGCTGCGGCCCCAGCCCCGAGGAACAGCAGATGCAGGCGCGGCTCTCGCGCATCAAGAATAAGATCGTCGTGCTCTCGGGCAAGGGCGGCGTGGGCAAGTCCACAGTGGCCACCAACATCGCCATCGCCCTGTCCCTGGCCGGCAAGAAGGTGGGCCTGCTGGATGTGGACGTGCACGGCCCCAGCGTACCGCGGATTCTGGGCCTTTCCGGACAGCAGCCGCACATGAACGAGGCGAGCATGGAGCCCGTGGGCTGGTCCCAGAACCTCTGGGTCATGTCCCTGGGCTTCCTCATTCCCGATCCCGAGCAGGCGGTCATCTGGCGCGGGCCGGTAAAAATGGGGCTCATCAACCAGTTCCTGCGCGACGTGGAATGGGGCGATCTGGACTTCCTCGTGGTGGACTGCCCCCCCGGCACCGGAGACGAGCCCCTCTCCGTGCTCCAGGCGCTCGGACCGGACGCCGCAGCCGTGGTTGTGACCACACCGCAGACCCTGGCCATAGACGACGTTAGGCGTTCCGTCTCCTTCGTCCGCCAGCTGAACAACAAGGTGCTCGGCATCGTGGAGAACATGAGCGGCTACGTGTGCAGACACTGCGGCGAAGTGGAGCACATCTTCTCCGCAGGCGGGGGCGAAAAGCTCGCCGCCGAGATGGGCGTGCCTTTTTTGGGGTCCATTCCGCTCGACCCGGAAATAGGCCGCTCCGCCGAGGAAGGCTACGCCTACCTGAAGGTCCACGAGCACACCCCCATCACGGAGGCGTTCGGCCGCATCATCAAGCCCATGCTGGAAAAGGCCGGCGCACTGCAGGAGTCCAACACCATGGCTTCGGTGAACGGCGCCAAGCGCATTGCCGTGCCCGTGGCGGACGGCAAGTTGTGCATGCACTTCGGCCACTGCCAGCAGTTCGCGTTCGTGGATGTGGACCCTGAGACCCGCGAGGTGACTGGCATGACCCTGGAGACCCCGCCTCCGCACGAGCCCGGCGTTTTTCCCGAGTTCGTGGCCTCCCAGGGCGCGGAGCTGGTCATTGCCGGCGGCATGGGCGCAAGGGCCCAGTCCCTGTTCACGGACAAGGGCGTGCGCGTCCTGGTGGGAGCCAGCGGAGAAGACCCCCGGGAAGTGGTCCGCAAATACCTGTCCGGAGAACTCTCCTTGGGCTCGAACATCTGCGATCATTAAGTTTCTTACAACGTTGTTGCCAACCCGCACCGTCGCATGATGGTGCGGGTTTTTTCGTGTGCGCGACGCACTCTCTCCACCGCACCGGATGGGTGGTATATTCCATTAAAATTCAGTATATTTTAATCACGGCTTCAAGAATGCCATGCCACGGGGCATGACCGTATCCTGCTTTCGGGTCTTTTTTTTCGCTGAGAGCGGGAACCCGACATGCGGAATATTGCTCCATGACAACGCAAGAGTCCGCCTTGACTGGGTATGGAATCACTCTTACCGATGTTCCTTGTGTTTGCGCTCTATAACGAATACAGTGTTTTATCTCTGGGGGGAATTTTGTTTGGAGATGGTGATGTCAGATAGGCCCGCACGGGTCTGCTCCCCTGATGCAGACGGTAAAGTACGTATAACGTGCCCTGAATGCGCGGCGCGCAAGGTTCTGCCTGCCGAGAAACTCTCTCGCCTCAAGGGACCTGTGAGCCTGCGGTGCCTATGCGGCGCGGTCTTCCCCTGCGTGTACCATCCCGCCAAAAAGGCTGAGACGTCCTCCGGGCGACCTGCGCCCAATAAGCAAGATTCCGACAATGCGGACTCCGCCGAACAGCGAGTCACGACCTTCGTGGCCGACCCTGACGGCATGGTCCGCATTACCTGCCCCTCCTGCAATGCCGCCAAGAC